>JBLHJZ010000390.1:0-5208 GCA_047619515.1 Saprospiraceae bacterium
CGACCGGAAATCTACTAATGGTACGTCCTGCCAATTTTGGGTTTAATGAGCAAACAGCAGAAAGTAACACCTTTCAAAAAAAGGATCCAAGTCTTTCCGCTGACCTTATAAAGCTAAATGCCCTTAAGGAATTCGATGCGTTTGTTGCCGTTTTAACCGATAATGGCATAAAAGTCCATGTTTTAGAGGACACCGCAAACCCGGTAAAGCCTGACGCAATCTTTCCAAATAACTGGGTGACTTTTCATCAAAATGGTGCTGTCATCACCTATCCTATGTATGCCCCCGCAAGACGCCCGGAAAGGAGGTCAGATATCATAGAATACCTTAAATCGCATTTTATAACTAAAAGAGAACATCATCTCGAGTTTTTTGAAGCAAAAAATAAATTCCTGGAAGGTACCGGGAGTATGATTCTCGACCGAATCAACAAGATTGTATATGCCTGTATAAGTCCCCGAACCGATGCGAGTCTTTTGGAAGAATTTTGTCTAATGACTGATTACGAGAAAGTACAATTCAGTGCTGTAGATGAGGAAGGTAAAGACATCTACCACACTAATGTAATGATGGCGATTGGAGAAACTTTCGTAGTAATTTGTTTAGATAGCATAAAAAGTGAAAAAGAAAGAGAAATTTTACTAAATTCGTTTTCGAAGACTAACAAAAAAATAATAGAGATCACCTTTGATCAGGTGCTTGCCTTTGCAGGTAATATGTTACATGTGCGTAATGATAAAGAGGATACATTCCTTGTAATGTCCGAACAGGCCTATTTATCATTGACGGAGGCACAAATCCGGCAAATTTCAAAACATACAGATATAATTTATAGTCCTATCAACACTATTGAAACCTATGGTGGCGGATCCGCTCGTTGTATGATGGCGGAAATCTTTTTAGCAGAACGGGAAAATGGCACGGACCATTAATTTTTACTTATCCCAGGAACGATTATCACAAATAAAATTTAAGCTTTCAGGAGATTTTTAACTTTTGAAAGGATAGATAAATTCTAATATATTGAAAATCAATTAGTTGAGAAGCTTATTGCTTATTTAATAATTAGTTAATTTTGGAATCAGCAATTATAAATCAACCAAGACTAATTTTGAACAATTTCTTAACTTTAAAATCAACAAGTATGAAACGATTTTATTTTAGTTACCAATTTATTTTGGTTTTCTTTCTTGTCGCTTTATCTGGCACGATTGGATATTCACAGGGGGTTACTACTTCCTCTATGCAAGGTCAAGTCAATGATCAAGCTGGAGAAGCTCTTATTGGAGCAAATGTAACAGCTATTCACACGCCTACGGGTACATTCTATGGTACTTCCACAGATTTGAATGGAAACTACAGAGTCGATAATATGAAAGTAGGTGGCCCCTATAAAGTTACTATTTCTTATACGGGACAAGAGTCTGTTGAAGTTTCAGATATTTACTTAAGACTTGGCGAACCTAATAAGAGCACTTATGTTATGGGTGAATCCTCTATTAATCTTGCTGAAATAGTTGTACTTGCATCTCCTGGATCTCTAGGTAAAAACTCAGGAACGAGCACACAAATTTCGACTGATGCCATCGAGAAAATGCCAACACTAAATCGGGATATTTCGGATTTCACTAGATTGACGCCCCAGGCAAGCAATGCAGGTTCAGGAACATCTTTTGGTGGAATTAACAACCGATACAATGCTATATATGTAGACGGCGCCGTTAATAACGATGTTTTCGGTTTGGCAAGTTCAGGAACAAATGGTGGTCAAACTGGTATTTCTCCTTTTAGTATTGATATTATAGATCAATTACAGGTAGTTTTATCTCCTTATGACGTCTCATATGGAGGATTTGCCGGTGGTGGAATCAATGCAGTTACAAAATCCGGAACCAATCAATTCAAAGGTACTGCCTACTATTTCCTTCAAAACGAGAACCTTGTTGGTAAAACCAATGGTGAACTGACCGATAGATTGGGTTCTGACAGAGAAAAAGTAGCTGAATTTAATCAGAAAACATACGGGGCTTCTTTAGGAGGACCTATTGTGAAGGATAAAGTGTTTTTCTTTGCAAATGTCGAAATACAGGATGATGTAGAGCCAATTCCATTTGATGTTACCAATTATACAAGTGAAAATGCTGACAGAGCGCAAGAAGCAGATTTGAATAATCTGGCTGGTTTTGTAAGAAACACTTATGGTTACGACCCTGGCTCTTTTGGGAACACATCCGATCAGTTAGAAGGGTTGAAAATTTTTGGTAAATTAGATTTTAACCTTAATAAAACGAATACCTTAACTTTAAGACATCAGTATTCCAAAGCGGAACAATTTAATAGAAATGGAGGAAGTGCAAGTAGAATTCAGTTTTCTAATAATGGTGTTTTCTTCCCTTCTACTACTAATTCTTCTGCTCTTGAATTAAACTCCCGATTTGGCAGTTCTATGTCAAATAATTTAATCATAGGTTATACAACTGTTGAGGATGATAGAGATCCTCTTGGTGATCCATTCCCTTATGTAATTATCTTTGATGAAGCAGGTGGATCCATTAGATTTGGTTCGGAGCCATTTTCAACTGCCAACATATTAGAGCAAAAAATCTTTACCATTACGGATAACTTCAAAATTTATAAAGGCAAACATACGATTACTATTGGAACGCATAATGAGTTTTATGACATCAGAAACGTTTTCCTTCCACAGAATTTTGGACAATACGAGTTTGCTAGTCTTGATGATTTTCTCAACGGTGCTCCGGCAACTGGCTATGACAGAGTTTATTCTTTAGTGGATAATGTAGCAGGTGATGGAACAAAAGCAGCTGCGGAATTTAAAGCCATGCAATTAGGTGTTTATGGTCAGGATGAAATCGCCATTAATGATAAATTGACCCTTACTGCAGGGTTAAGAATTGATGTCCCTATCCTGACTGAAGACCCTGCTGAGGCGCCCAGATTTAATGAAGAAGTACTTCCCAGGCTTTTTGCAGCTTACCCTGAATTTAAAGGAAATGTAGCAGCGGGAAAGGCTCCGGATGGACAAATCATGTTTAGCCCAAGAGTTGGTCTTAGTTATGAATTGGACAAAAAATCCAAAATAAGAGGTGGTATTGGTATTTTTACCAGTAGAATTCCTTTTGTTTGGCCAGGAGCAATGTATAATACAAATGGATTAACTTCTGCCTACATTGGAGAGTTTGCAATTCCTGGTGACGTATTGTTTATATCGGATGTTCAGAACCAATATACGCTTGAGAATCCTACGGTACCTTCCGGTGATATGAACTTGTTTACTAAGGATTTCAAATATCCACAGGTACTAAGAGGAAATGTGGCTTACGATACAGAAATAGGAGATGGCTGGAAAACCTCACTCGAGTTTTCTTATACCAAGACGCTTAATAATGTCAGATACACTAACATAAATACATCAGTTGAAGTTCAGGCTAATTTGACAGGATCCGGAGATAACCGACCCGTTTTCGTAAGAAGTGAAATTGATGAGGACGACTTTGGAGCAGTTTACCTTGCCTCTAATACCAATAAAGGCTATGCTTATAATATTACCGGGAGCGTGAGTAAAGAATTAGTTCGCAATCTTAATTTTTCTTTGGCTTACAATTATGGTGATTCTTATGCGCTATTCGAAGGAACTTCTTCTCAAAACTCATCTCAATGGAGAGGTTCAGTAAATGTGAATGGTAGAAATGATGCATCCTACGGAAGATCTGATTTTGCTATGGGTAGCAGGGTGATCACTTCCATTGATTATAAAGCGATTTGGACTGATAATATTTCAACCACTTTCTCTATTTTTTATAATGGACAAAGTGGTCTACCGTTTTCCTATGTGATTGGTGGAGGTTCAACTGCAAGAAATTTGAACAACGAAAGAGGTAGTACCTCTAGGTGGAGATCATTGGTATATGTTCCTTCGGATCAGAATGATATTAACCTGGTCGACTTTACTGATGGTTCCACTACGGTAACCGCTGCCGAGCAATGGACAAATTTAGATGCATTCATTAAAGATGATAAATCTTTAGATGATAGACGAGGCAAGTACGCTGAAAAAAATGCCGGAAGAGCTCCTTGGGTGAACCTAATCGACCTGGCGATCCGACAAGACTTTGGCGCTGATTTAGGTGGAAATATGCATAAGTTCCAGATTTCTTTGGATATCTTCAATGTTGCAAACCTTCTTAATAAAAATTGGGGAACGCAATATACTGTTCCAGGTGATTTTAATAATTATGAATTATTAAATTTTGAAGGTTTTGAGGCAGATGGTACTACCCCACAATATACCTACAGAGAAGAAGGAACAGGTAAGGATACTTATGATATTAGTGATTTTTCTTCCCGGTGGAGAGCAAGGATTGGTTTTAGATATATCTTCAATTAATTTTGAATAAAGGTTATAGAAAGGCTGGGCAAATTGCTTGGCCTTTTTACTTTCACTTGTCTTGGATTTAATAATTTATTGACGTATTTAGTGGCTTTCCTTACCTATATTCGATTAATATAAAGTACCTTTGGCAACGATATAGCCTTACTAGAATAAGAAATTTTAACGCAGATTTTATTGAATCCAACCCTGCTATTTCTTATATTCATTGAGTATTTCTCCTATTTTTTTTAGAACAAAATATACCTTATCATGAAAAAAGCTTTTACCTCAATTCTTTTTGTAATTACGATGGTATTGACCTCGTATACACAAACCATGGTTACGGCCAACAACAACTTTTTTTCTCCTCAGGATATCAC
This sequence comes from Saprospiraceae bacterium, assembly GCA_047619515.1. Lineage (GTDB taxonomy): Bacteria > Bacteroidota > Bacteroidia > Chitinophagales > Saprospiraceae > JAHDHW01. Next base: position 4,774 of record JBLHJZ010000390.1, read on the forward strand.
CATTGAAGTTGGTGAAACGGTACAATGGGATAACCCGAGCGGCGGTTTCCATAATGTCAATGGTACCATTGCAACTTTCCCCGGTAATGCGGAAGATTTTACCAGTGGTGCTCCTTCAGGTAGCGCCTGGACTTTTTCTTATACTTTCAATACTGCAGGTGCTTATGATTACCGATGTGATCTGCATTTTGGCGGAGGGATGGTTGGAACGGTTACCGTTCAAACACCTCCTCCTGCGGCTGAATTGGTAATTACCGAGATTATGTATAATAATCCTGGTGGTGATGATTTTGAGTTTATTGAAATTTATAATAATGGTGCAAATGCTGAAGACCTGGAAGGATATACGATTTCTGAAGCCTTTGACTATACTTTCCCGGCGATGATGATCGATCCAGGGCAGTATATCGTCGTTGCACTTAATGCCGACGATAT
>JBLHJZ010000391.1:0-5202 GCA_047619515.1 Saprospiraceae bacterium
CTATGAGGCTCCGGGCGTTCCTTGATTAGCACAAAAATTCATTAGCCATAATTCAGCCACTACTTATTTTACGCTGTACTTAGTGCCTTTGGCGATAATAAAAACATAATTTCAACATAATAATTAGCCTCCTTCAGCGTCAAAGAAAAATTTGGGATGGCTCTTATTCACTCCTTGACAACTTAAGCACCTGACCCTTATTTTACCTGTTTCCTCTATTCTGTTGACGCATTCTATCCTTGTTTGTTTGGTTGATTTTATAAACAAAATCCAAGCTATATCTTACTCCAACTCTTTGAGCGCTTTGTTCAATACGATAAAATTCGGATTCAGAAATTGATCGGAATTTTCTGGAATTCAAAACATTGATTACACTTAAACTAATGTTTAGCTTATCTGCCAAAAAGTTTTTACTCAAGCCCATGACCAAAAAATTAGCCGCCAATTCCTTTGTTTGCGCCTCTTTCTTTGATCCCCAATAATTAAAATTGGACTGAAATTTAAAACCTTTCATTAAGTTGACATTGGCATTTATTTTAAAGCGAAATGCATCACCAGAAGCAGCTAAGTTTTGACCGGCATAAGATCCTTTTTCATCAAAATAAGAATAATCAAACTCCGCACTCAGGTTAAGGGCTTTTATGGGTTGATACCTCAACGAAAGCTCTAAACCCAGTGCTTCCTTTTTGTCAATATTTATAGGTTGGATAATAAAAGTTTCCTGATTATCCTGGGAAAGAAAGTTGGAAATTGGCTTATCGGTTTGACGGTAATAAATCGCTGGATTAATGGTTAATTTATCATGAACACTCAAAAAAGAAATCTCCAAAGAATTAGAAAAAGATGGTTGCAAATTAGGATTACCAATCTCTTGTAAATTAAAATCTTTGATTTCAGAAAAAGGAAAAAGACTCCATAGACTTGGTCGGTTGATTCTTCTAGAATAAGACCATTGTACCTTATTATTTTCTGACAAAGAATAAGATAAATGCATCGATGGAAACAGATTTAAATAATCACTATCCTTTGAAAAAGTATTTTTATCATCTTTGATATCCAATAAGGTATATTCGGATCGAAGCCCAAACATGTATTCCAATTTTTTAAACTTATTCTGGTATTGCAAATAAGCGGCGCCGATCTTTTCGGAATAGTCGATATTATTATCGATTTGATTATAATTTGTCCAATTATCATCTTTTAATATTTCTGCATTATAATCGTTATAGACAATTCGGGTTTCCAATTTAACGCCAAACTCAATCTTACTTTCATTTTTTAACGGATGGGCATAATCACTCTTTACAACGAAATCTTTATTGCCCGCTTTGGAATTCGTTCTCAAGGCAGTCCCAAAATCTGAGGGATCTACATCCCCGGAGGTCAGCAAGTCCCAAGCCTTATTACTATTCCAAAAGTCATATTGAAGATCAATAGTAAACTTGCGTCCTTTCTCTTTAAAAGTTCGGGTAAAATTAGATTCCAATTGATTATAATCTCTATTTTCAACAGAGTTTCCTTCTCTTAAAATATTACTTTCACCCTGAGCATCATCTTTCAAATTATAGGTAAGGAAAGTGAGATCCGTATCCTTTGTCTCCGATCTAAAATAAGCCAGTGTAATGCTGTTTTGATCATTGAAATTATAATCCCCGCCAATATAGCCCGACCTTCCATCGTCGTGCCGATCTTCATCTTCATGCTGATCTAAAAAAGTGCTTATCCCATTTTGGGTAGTTCGCTGTTTTGTAGTGTAAGTACCATTATAATCAGAATACCTCCATCTAAAATTGGAAAACAAGTTTAACTTTTTGCCTTTGTAATTGAGACTCGGCAATAGGATATGGTTGGCTGGAGATCCGACCGAAGCCCTTAGCTGACCATTCAATCCAAGGTGTTTATTTTTCTTTAGAATGATATTAATAATCCCGGCCGAACCACTCGCATCATAAGCCGCAGAGGGGTTTGTAATTACCTCTACCCGGTCGATATTATCACTGGGAATCTGATCCAGTGCATTATTCATCGTCAGTCCCGATCGTTTTCCATTTATCAAAATCTGTACTTGACTGCTTCCTCTTAAAGTAACTGTCCCGCTAGGATCGACTGAAACTAGAGGAACCTGATCCAGCACATCATTAGCTGATCCGCCCCGAGATAAAATATCCTGGCCGACATTAAATACTTTTTTGTCTAATCTCAGGTTGTATTGAGACTTTTCAGCAGTGACCGTTACTTCCTCCAATTGTTGGTGATCCTCCTTCATTGTAATTTCGCCAAGGTTGATTTTTTTACTTTTCTTGTCTAAAGTGACACTTTGTTTGAATGTTATAAATCCCAGATACTGAATATCAATGGTGAGTTCTCCAAAGGGAAGGCCATTAAATTCAAAAGCACCATTATCCTCACTGATTGAGCCTTGTACCAATTCATTTTCATTATTAAAAATGCTAATGGAGGCGTAAGAGATTGCCTCCTTATTTGCGGCTATGATTTTGCCCCTAATGATTCCAGTATTTTGGGCAGAAGCTGTTGACTGAGCTTGGATTAGTTGAGAAAAAAGAATTAGTATGGTTAAAAAGAGATGGATTATTTTCATATTTCATTAATGTTTGATGAAGATTGAAAGTAAGTACACCACAATGATAGGCTGATTTAAAAGAGAAATAAAGCAAAGACTTCCCAACTGCTCATAAGACTTGTGAATGGTAGAAGGAAGCACATTTATTCCTTTATCTTTGCTTTATCATGAAAGCATTCATTAAAATATCAATCTTTGGATTCTTGTTAACTTTGCTGTTTAGCTCTTGCGGTGAACCAAACTCCTTTTTCCAAGTAGCTTATAAGCAAAAAATAAAATCAGGTGATAACATCAAATGGGCTCACAAAAACTTTAATGATAACCTTTGGACCAAGGATATAGATATTGAAACACAAGAAGGCATTTTTTGGGTCCGCTTAAAAGCTGAATTTCCGGAACGGGTCGAGCCCTATAGAGATCAGGGAGTTCTATTATATGCAACAGGAGCTTATGAAGTTTTTTGGGATGGGGTATACCTTTGTCAAAACGGTCAATTAGAAACGGAGAATCACAAAGAGACCCCAGGAATCTACCCTTATTATTTTTTGATTCCAGATTCCTTACAAGCCTTCGGGAAACATACCCTGGCACTTAGAACTACACAGACAATGGGTTATCCGAGTCATCAGGCAGTATTTTATTTCGGCGATTATTTTGATCTGCTGAGAGAACCCCTTCAAATCAGCAAATATATGTTTATGATCGCGGGGGTATTTTTAATCACCGCAATTTATTTCTTTTTTGTATTTGCCAATCAGCCTGAAAAATATTCTGAGTTGATTTTCGGTATCATTTGTCTGATATTTTTCGGTTTACTGTTAATGGAATATCTAAAATTTTATCACCCTTACCCCTACCCTTTTCAATATGTCCGTTTGGAAATTATTGGCGCATGTCATCTACTCATTTGTATTTTTATTCCTTTGTTTTTTATGATCCAATTTTCTTTTCCCTGGAAAAAATATTTGATGGCAATCATATTTTTAACCCTTTTTATTTTGGAATGGCAATATCATTACTCAGCGGACTGGATTGCCATAACCATCGATAAACTCGTCTGGCTTTTTTCTATTATCATCGTTATTTATGCTTGTTACCAAAAAAGGAAAGGCGCTTATATCGTATTATGCGGATTACTAATAAGTCTCCCAATCCCCTCTTTATTGTTCTCCGTTCAAATCCCCTTTGTCTCTGCATATGATGTCAGTATATTTATTATCTTTTTCATCATTATCTTGTCCATGCTATATGTGAGGACGTTAAAAATGAGAGCAGAACAAAAAGCTTATGAAGCCTCACTTGTACTTTCCGAACGATTGAAAAACGAGTTGTTGAAAAAGAATATTAAACCACATTTTATCATGAATACACTGACCTCTTTGATCGACTGGGTGGAAGAATCGCCAAAAGAAGGCGTCAAATTTATCCATGCTTTGGCTGGTGAGTTTGAAGTACTTAATCAAATTGCGGACTACAAACAGGTTCCCATCGGTCAGGAAATTAAGTTGTGTAAAAGCCATTTAGAAGTGATGAGCTATCGAAAAGAGATAGCTTATAAATGGGAAGATAAAGGTATTGATCCAAACGATATTATCCCTCCGGCAATTATCCATACAGCGGTGGAGAACGGTGTCACACATAGCCTTCCTGATGAAAATGGGGTGATTACTTTTCGATTGGTTTTTGAAAAAAATAAGACCTTTAAAAAATATACTTTACTAACGATCGCTAAAAACAGGACAGCATCAGCGTCCGAAAAAGTAAAAGAGGTAGAAGGGACAGGATTGAAATATATCAAAGCCCGACTTCAGGAGAGTTATCCTGATAATTGGAAAATTAATTCAAAAGCTACCGATGAAGGCTGGGAAACTTCTATCAAAATAATGGAACCATGAAGATATTAATTATAGAAGACGAGGCAAGAATTGCAAAGCGAATAGAGCGAATGGTTCGAAGTATTTTTGGATCTGAAATAAATTCGATTCTAATGAGTGATTCTTTAGAAAAAGGGCAACGCATCATTGCTGAAAATAAGATTGACCTTTTGTTCCTCGACCTGAACTTAAACGGTAAAGATGGTTTTGATATCCTGGAATCTGTGGTCTCAGAACCTTTTCATACGATTATCATTTCCGCTTATAAAGATAAAGCGATCAGAGCTTTTGAATATGGTGTCCTGGATTTTGTTCCAAAGCCTTTTGACGAAGAAAGATTATCCAAAGCCTGCCAGCGAATTACCTCAAAAAGCAATGAAGAATCCGGCCTTAAATTTTTAGCAATAAAAAAGAAAGGAAAGCGATCACTAATCAATATTAAGGACATAAAATATATCAAAGGAGCCGGAATTTATACCGAGTTATTTTTAAAAACAGGCGGTAAAGAAGTGCATAACAAGACGCTGGAAAATCTGACCTTACTCCTACCTGATTCCTTTGAACGTATCCATAAATCTTATTTGGTAGAAATGACTACTACAAAACAAATTATTGTCGAGCCAGGAAGTAAATACAGCTTAGAATTATATGACGGCGATCGATTGCCGATTGGCAGAACTCGCTATAAGGGTATTAATGAAAAATGGTTTTCTTGACAGTACCACATTGCCTGTTGCCCGATGTTGT
>JBLHJZ010000392.1:0-5201 GCA_047619515.1 Saprospiraceae bacterium
CTTGATCGCAATACCCAGGTGATTTTCTTTTGGAGGGATCGGGCAATTATAGCCTCCGGAAAAGGCACAATAAGGATTATAGTTTTTGTTGAAATCAAGGGTGACTTTTCCGTCTTTGATATCGCCGGTTTTTAGATTGATATAGCGACCGCCACCATAAGTGCTTTTATCGTTGGTCAAATCTTTAAACGGTAGAAATAGGTAATCGCGGTAGCCATCCATTTTTATAAGCATCAAACTTTGATAAACGGCGAGCTGGTGTGTCTGGCCTTTAATCGTAAATTCTAAAGTACCGTATTTACGATATTTTTTAAGCATCCCACTATAGGTCGCCATATCAAAAGTTTCCGACTCAGGGGTTAGGGTAAAAGTACAGGCTACCCGGTATTTCTTTTTTGGCTTAAAAAAGCGGAGAAGTTTGAGCTCCTCTTTTTTATTATAAAACGGGGAGCGTTCCTCCTTTAGGAAATCAGCTTTGTATTCCTTACGGTGTTCTTTGACCTCTTTTTTTAAGCTCTGCGTTATTGCTGCTATCGGAAAGCAAATAAGGAGTAATAAGAGTAATCTTTTCAAAATGATTAATTTTTATAAATTTTATCTAAAAATACATAACGATCATCCTGCAAGGCTTTCGCTGTTTTTGATATAACATCAATGATCATGACTGGAGGCGTAGGGTCTGTAGCATTAGCTGAAGGCCAGTCTGAAAGTCCCTCGCCATTTGGATTACCAGTTTTAATGAAGTTTGCAAAGTAGTCCTGCATGGTTTCTGAAACCTGATAGTCTTCTGGAGTCCAGGCCCAATAATCTTTTAGCAAATTCAGATTTCCCATACAATATTCAATCTCGCAGGCATGTGGCGCTCCAATTGCAGGAGGGGTTTTAGGTGCTTCACTACTCAAAGTATCCGCTACACTTTTTAAATAAGGCCTCCACTTGCTATACAAATATCGGTAAACCGGCTGGGCACTATTTTTTCGATGCAAATCAAACCATTTCCAGGTGCTATAAGCGATAAAGCGGTCAGACGCTAACGCGGTGGCAGATAAGGCCATTTCGTCTACTGAACCGTGAGGGTAGAGTCTCAGTGCTTCCTCGTAATTATCAGGGAAGGTCTCTTTCATTTTCTGAATATAGTTCTCTTCCGTGTACGCCAAACCCTGCATAAACGCTCCTCCCGGAATTTCAGCGGTGTTCCAACCCAATAGTAAAGGTATCTGCGCCTGTTCACTGGCATTGAAAATCTCAGGTAAGGTATTAGGGTAAAAATAACCATCAACAACGGTTGGGAATCTAGATCCCTCTGCATCGTTATAGGCTTTAAAAATCTCATCAGTACTCATTGCTCTTAATTCAGCCAGGGAAGGATGGCCTATCTTTTTAGCGAATTCCTGGCCTATCTTTTCCGCTTCTGCAAGGAGTCTTGGATAAAGTGTGGGATTGATCGCTGCACCACTTTCCCCGATAGCACCGGCTATCAGGTTTTTTGAGAGCGGGGAAGCCATCTGGGCACTTACCGAAATGGAGCCGGCAGATTCTCCGGCAATGGTCACTTTTTTAGGATCGCCACCAAAAGCGGCGATGTTTTTCTGTACCCATTTTAGCGCAGCATTTTGGTCAAGTAAGCCATAATTTCCAGAGGCCTTATATGGGGACTCGGCACTGAGCTCCGGATGTGCAAAAAAACCAAAGAGACTTAAACGGTAGTTGACAGTGACCGTAACTATTCCTTTTAGAGCCATACTTGCACCATCATAGCGGGCTTCAGATCCATCACCTGCTACAAAACCACCACCATAAAAATAGACCAATACAGGAAGACCTTTGGTAGCTTCAACAGCGGGAGTCCACACATTTAGATAAAGGCAATCTTCGCTTTTTTCTGCCGCTCTTGGACTTAAGTCATCCCACATTTTTACTTGCATGGCAGCATTACCAAAAGTCTTTGTTTCTTTTATACCTTCCCAATTATCAAAAGGCTGTGGAGTTTTCCACCTGAGCTCGCCCACTGGCGGTTTGGCAAACGGAATCCCGAAAAAATACTGAAGCCCGGTCTCGCTATCATATCGTCCTTCGATGATACCATTTTCGATGCTTGCCTGTCCCGGAGCCCAGACTTTTTGATCATTCATATTACAAGAACAGAGCAAACAGCATCCTAATATCCAAAAGCTTATTTTTTTCATTATGGAGTATGGGTGAAAATTGTTTTTATGAAATTAAGGCTAACGTAGCGTACTGTTTAGTGGTTTAGGTGTATTCCGATTCATTCTACTCTTTCTCGGCTCCTAAGGCTAATTTCATTGATACACAGTTCAAGCCGGCGCCAATGTTCCAAAAGACAAAAGTTGCTCAGGATAGGTATTGGTATTAAATACTCCGCGGACTCCTCACCTCTTCACCTCTCACCTCTGAATCACTCTACCACAATTGCAATTTTATTCTCGGCCCCATTCACTGCAATTCTGGAAATATTATCCATGCCGTAAAAACTTAAATTGGCAATCTCTTTCCAGGTGGTATCTATACGTTGATTAAATTTATAAAGTTTGGCGCCAAAGGCCATAATAATAGTCCCGTCCCGCAAGATTGTAAAATCTTCGCTTTTCGCAAGCGTAGCGGTAATAAGACTTGTCCGGTAGGTTCTGGCATCCATTTTTTTAAGTAGCCAGGAGTCATCAGACATCTTTTCAACGAAGGCCACACTTCCGTCGGGAAGCTCCTGAAAACAACGACCGATATTTGCAGTAACAAACCGGGCCGATTCATCTCTTGTATCGGCAACGAGCATTTTGTGCGGCTTATCCACTACAAATAATACGATATCCCGATAGTCTATCCAATAATGATAACCAATATTTTTTATGGTATTAAGAACCGGAGATCCTTTAGAGCTTCGGTTGATCGGGAACCGCCATAAATTTTGGTTGCCGGCTTTATCTGAGCGAACACTACTAAATTCATAGTTTTTTTCGCTTCCGGTCGGAGGAATAAAAGTAGGAGAATACTCGCTTTCAACAGTAGCAGTGACCTGTGTTATTTCTTTGTTGACAAGATTCAACGAATAGATATCGGTCTGGCTGGTATCCGTTGAAAGTTGCACCGTGATATACAATTCATTATCGGTTATAAAGTAAGGTTGATTATTGTAGCCGTCCTTATTAAAGTTTGTCAAGTATTGAGGATTATTAAAAAGGAAGGTACTATCGTTTTTCTGATTGAGCTCAAAAAGCATAATATTACTATTAGGTAACTGTTGCGCTTTAGCAGTAAAACAGTACAAAAAACCGAGGAGGAGGAAAAGATTCAATTTCATGGTTGGGTTGGTTTTTTCTTTAACAGAAAAGATTCTAAAGCTCCAAGGTATTGAATTTTTTAGTTTTGTCAAAAAGAAGCTCAAAATGACTGGGAATAATCGGTCTTTAATGCGAAAGTTGCACACAGCTAGACATTTGTGGGTAAGCAGCTCTTCCTTTAGGAGGCTGGGAGGAGGGCTTAGGGAAAGTGTCTAGTTGTGCGGAAGTTGTTTGAAAATAGCTTATTTGGCTACCCATCCCAAATTTAGGAATCCTGTCTATCCTTGGCAATCGCTAGTTTATTTTCCCACTGTTTCAAGTTCATGAGACTTTGTTGCATGGCTCGGATTATTATTGACTAGAGATCGGCTTTATTTGATCTTATGTGACCTATTGTGTCTTTATCTTTAGTGCAAAGAACTAATCCTCAACAGCCGGATATAATGATAACCTGTACCTTATAGATAGGAAATTTCGATGAAATAGGCAGGTGTTTTTGAAAGACAGCAGGCATGATACATCTAAGCTGCGAATTATTGTAGTTGGCAGTCTTTCAGTTGGCAGTGTGCAGTCTGATTTTGCTAGAAATAATGATCAGTACTTAACTTTTAGTAGAACCAGACTGCTGGCTACGAACTGCTGACTTATTAAAGTCGAAGATATCCGCAACGTGAGTTACTTAATTTAAATTCCATTTTTCTCAATCTCCAGAATCGCAGTGACATGAGCGTCCGCTATTTTTTGTCGGGTAGCATCTTGTAAAAGTAATCGGGTTTCCTCTTTATTAGTATAAAAACCATTTTCAGTAAGTACAGCAGGCATTTTGGTGTTTCTGAGCACATAAAATTGCTTAGACCCTGGATAGGATTTTAGCTTCCTGTTTTTCCAGCCTAATTTGGCAACGAGATGTTTTTGGAAAACGCTTGCCAGAGCACGACCGCTACGGCTATCATGAAAAAACCAGGTTTCTATACCACTGGGTGACTCCCAACCAGAATTACCGAAGGCATTGGAGTGGACGGAAAGGAAAATTTTTGGTAAAGTACTTTTGAAATTATTGGCACGATCAACACGACCTTCCAAAAAATTATCGATATCAACTTCCGGGACGACAATAAAATATTTAACGCCGTTCTCGTCCAATTGCTTACTCACTCTTTTTACAATATCTCTGTTAAATTCATATTCCAAAAACTGTTTGCCATCCTCAAACTTGGGAGAGCGTTTTCCCGCGGTTTGCTTACCGTGACCATTATCCAGACACCATGTATATCTTGCTTTATGCTTTGGTTCAGCATCTATAGTCGGGGTAGTGACCACCACGGGTGGCGTTACAATGTCAGGTTTAGTGGCTACTTCAGGTTTCGTGGAATCGCTAATAGGGACATCAGATGGGTCGTCCCCTGGTTCCAGAATGACCAATTCCTTTTCGTCAACTACTTCAACAGCTTTGGCAGCATCTTTATCTGTAATTACTTCTGGCGCATCTTGCGGAAAATCCGGTTCAGCCTTTGGTAAGTCCTTGATTGTTCTGGTGGGAGGAGTTGTTTTACCAGGATTGACAGGAGTGGTTTCTTTAGCTCCAAATAATCCTGAAAATATGTTTTTAAAGAAAGCGGCAATTTTATCAAGCATTATAGATTGTTTTCATTGTGTTTTGATTTTTAAGAATTCCCTCCAAATATAAGAAATATTTAGGATATAAAATTGAGGATGGAGAATTTAAGGTAATCCTCAATCCTCAATCCTCAATCCTCAATCCTCAATCCTCAATCCTCAATCCTCAATCCTCAATCCTCAATTGTAAATCCTAATCCCTTACATTTTCTGAGCAGTCGTAAACACCCGGTTCCATCGGATACCATTAAACATACTTCCGTCCTTAGTAGAAAACCAGATAAACAA
>JBLHJZ010000393.1:0-5194 GCA_047619515.1 Saprospiraceae bacterium
AATTGGCGGGCTTCCGTAAACCCCGTCGGTGGGACTCCGGGACGACAGAATTCTGTGCATGATATAGCGGTTGATGATACACCACTGGATTTGATCAGTGCTTTTCCAGTATCACCGGATGAAGTCATGTTGATTTTCAATAAAGCATTGGATGAAGATGCTGCCAATAATTTGGCTAATTATAATGTAGCAGATTTGACAATTGAAGCGGCAACCTTGCTACCGCCTTTTAATATGGTATTGCTGCGATTCACTGAAGCAATCAATCCTGACCAGATATACGAAGTAGAAGCCCGTCCGAGTCTGACAGATTGTATAGGGAACGGAGTAGGCACATTTGATAAAACCAATTTTGCAATTCCTCAGCCCATTGAGGTCAAGGATATTATTATCAACGAAATTTTGTACGATCCCGTCACGGGTGGTGTCCGCTTTGTGGAATTATATAATCGGTCTGACAAAGTTTTTAATGTCGGAGATCTCCATATTGCGGATCGCGATGAAGATGGAGAAAATATTGATAATAATTTTGAGCTAAATATTGATTATTTATTATTTCCCGGAGAATACGTGGTGTTGACGCCTTTTCCACAGAATATTCTGGATTTGTATATTGTAAATAATCCGAATTGGATCATTCAGAATAGTCTACCGGCTTATGATGCGACAGCTGATGCAGTCCTTATTTTTATTCCGGATATTTTTGGGCCGACGATTATTGATGAGTTGAAGTACACGAAGGACTTTCATAACCCTTTACTGGATGAGGAGGAAGGAGTTTCCCTGGAAAGAATCAGTTTTAGCGGCGAAACGCAAGATCCCGGCAATTGGCAATCTGCTGCGGAGACTGCCGGATTTGCGACGCCTACCTATTTGAATTCTCAATATCTTGAAAATGGGATCACGACCGGGAATGTTTTTGATATTCCGAACACTACCTTGTCTCCTGATGGAGATGGATTCGAAGACTTTTTGCTCATAAATTATAATACTACGGTAGGCGGCTGGGTGGCTAATATCCAGATTTTTGATGCAAATGGCAGGCTCGTAAAAAGATTAGTTCAAAATGTTACGTTGTCTGCCGATGGAACTTTTAAATGGGAGGGGGATAACGATAATGGTACTAAAGCTAGGATAGGGATTTATATCGTTTGGATAGAAGTTTTTAAGTCTGACGGAGAGGTTCAGCATATCAAAAAGACTTGTGTTTTGGCGGGAAGATTGGATTAAAGTATTCTAATGACGTTAAAGAAAGTCATTTCGAAATCTTGATTAACTTTAGGGCAGTATTTGCCGAAATGAAAGACGGTATTATGCCCAAATGTTAGCTGTTGACTTATCGGTGCCATTTCGTCGGCTGTATAATGCTTTGAGCAAATATTTTTGATATTACTATTTTTTATAGTAGAAATAAGGGAAAATATTAGGCTTAAAGCCTTATAAATCATACTTTTATATAGTAAAATAGTATTTAAAGTTAAAACTACCATTGAAATACAAAAACTCAAGTACGTATTGTAGGAATTTTATCCCCACAGCTGACTATGATAACCAAAATTTTAAATTTAAAATACGTTCACCTTTCCCTTAGCGCGTTCATTGTTCTTGGTGCGCTAGTCTGTGTATTTCCACCGGATTTCTTTTTATTCAAGATAGGCGCTCAATTTGCCGTACAGATTATGCTTTCTTATATGGCATTTGGGCTGATTTTTTTAATGCTCAATAGTTATAGGTTAATGTTCACCAGTTTTATCTGTTGCGCAGGCTTGTGTTTGTTCTTGAAATATACAACCAATAGCGATATGGCACCTGCTCAGGCCAGTAATGAAGAAACGATCGAGGTCGCTCATTTTAATATATCCGCCACAGATGATTACCAGTTTATGGTCGATCAAATTCTATTAAGTGGTGCAGATTTGGTCTCCCTTCAAGAAGTAACCCCGGACTGGAATATTGTTTTACAAGAATCCTTGAATACCATATACCCATACTCTAAAACGGTAGTTAGGTTTGACCCCTTCGGAATGGCTGTCTATTCAAAACTTCCTTTGACTAATCTAGATACTTTTGTCTGTGAAGGCGTGCCTAATATTATGGGAACTGTTGAGTTGAAAAATACGGGGAAGGACATTTGCTTTATTACTTCTCATGCCTTACCACCATTCTATTCTGGTGATTACAAGAAACTAAGAAAGCATTTGCGTAGAATTGCCGACTTTTCAAATGAGTCTTCTTGTCCGGTGCTTACCATGGGAGACTATAATGCCGTTCCCTGGTCGTATGAAATCCAGGACTTTCGATCTGCGTCAAATCTGAATGATAGCAGGCGTGGTTTTTTTCCAAATTCAGTCGGCTCTTTTTCGGTTTTTCAACTACCGTCTGACCATATTTTTTACTCCAAGGATTTGAAATGTATACAGTTTGAAGATATGGATGATCCTACAGCAGGCCATATTGGCGTCAAAGGTGCTTATCAATTCACCCCCAAATATTCCTCCCTTTAAATGCTTAGAAAGCGAATTGAAAGCTTCAGATTTGCCTTTGCCGGTATTGCGCATTTTGTAAAATCCGAACCCAATGTTATTATCCATCTCATTGCCGCAGCCATCGCAGTAGGTATGGGCTTTTTCTTTGCCATAACTACCATAGAATGGTGTCTAGTGATTTTTGCTATCGGTTTGGTATTAAGTGCAGAAGCTTTTAATACGTCTATTGAATACCTTACAGATCTGGTCTCTCCTGATTATCATGAATTGGCTGGCAAAACAAAAGACGTAGCTGCCGCTGCCGTTTTATTGACTGCTATAGCTGCTGCCACAGTTGGTCTGCTTATCTTTTTGCCTAAAATCTTAGCCTGGCTCCATTTATTGAATTAAACTTCACAATAATTTTTGGTCTCGTTTCGTATTAATGCTCTGTTCTTTACCATTGCATCGGACTACCTGATTATATGCCAGTGATATAGCGGAATGCTTTTTGGTCGTACTAAAAAGGCAATAAAACATACACACAAATAGCCTATTATGAGATTTACAGGAGCCATTATTCTAGTTTTTTCTTTTCTTACCATTAATACCTCCATTGCTCAAGAACAGCTGGGACTTCGGTTGGAGAATTTTTCCGGTGTCAACAGCCTATCGCTGAATCCTGCTGCTAATCTTAGCGGCGCTTTTAGTTGGGATGTTAATTTAGTTGGGGGAGGAGTATTTGGAGAGACGAACTATGGGTTTATCTATCAAACTAATGTGTCTGAAATTATCCGGCTACTCCCGGAAGCAGACGCCGCTTATAATTATTCCAGTGAGATTCAGTTTCCCGGCAATACCCTTATTTATGATTATAATGATAATGATAGAAAAAAGTATGCAAACCTAAGTACGATAGTCATGGGCCCATCTTTTATGATTAAACTGGCTAGCGGACATAGTTTTGGAGTTTTTACTAATATTCGATCTGCAATCAGCGCACAACAGGTACCTCGGGAGTTGAATTATTATTTCTTTGATCGCACCGCATTGGGTGAGGAGTTTAATATAAAACCTTTTACGGCAGCCGGAATGACCTGGAGTGAAGTGGGGGTGAATTATGCACGAAGGATGGAGACGAATATAGGAAATTTAGACATTGGAGCATCTGTCAAGTTTTTAAATGGCTATGAAGCAATTTTTATCAATAATGAGAAAAGCTTTGGATTAACCCAGCTACCTGGCGATACCTTGTCTTTTGCCAACCCGGATTTATCATATGGATTGACAACTTCCAATGCTTCAGGAGAAGAATTTAATTTAAATAAAAACGGGACAGGTTTAGCCTTCGACCTCGGAGCCGTATATACAATTGATGGATATGAGGATACTTATCAGTGGAAATTTGGAGCAGCGCTGCTGGATATCGGAAAGATTAATTTTAACAGAAACGCTGAAAGTCATAAGATTAATACCGCTCAAACGTTTTCGATTCCCACCGGAGATTACGATAATGTTGAAGACGTAGATGATATATTGACTATGTTAAGTGAGCAATCTTTAGGAGATCCGTCTACTTCTCTAAAAGATCGAAAATTTGATATATGGCTTCCCGGAGCATTGAGCTTACAGGCGGATTATAGTGTTTTGCCAAATGTTTTTGTTAATGCCACGCTTATTCAACGTCTTCCCTACCGACAAAATGCAGTAAAGAGAGGAAACTTGCTGGCATTGACACCCAGATTCGAACATCGGTGGTTAAGCGCCGCCATACCGGTCAGCTTGTATAATTATAATAAGCTAAGAGTTGGAGCAGCTATTCGTCTGGCATTTCTTACCATTGGGACAGAGAACCTTACCAGCTTTGTAGGAAGTGCCAATGTTACTGGTTCTGATATTTATTTTGCGATAAAAGTTAATCCTTTTAAGGTAGGATTTAACCGTGGCGGAGGGAGTAGCAAAAAAGGCAAGAATGTAAAATGTTATGAATTTTAGTGAGTAAGTTGTCTTAGTATTGTTCAAAAAATAAAACCCTCCTTTGGATTCCTCAATCTAAACGATTCTTCAACCGCTATTGCCATTTCAGCATCATTTAGATTTTTGGAATGTCAGGTTTGTTTTTTAAACGGGACTAAAAAAACGGCAACCTTTTTGCATACCTACGTATAACTAGCAATAAGGTACAAAATAGAATACTTGAACCTTAGCTATTTTTTCCTGCATCATAACCTATCTAAGCGAAAATACCAATTAAATAACTGTTAAGTTAAATTTCTTTACTGTCACTAAAACGTGTAGTAACTCTAATTGAGCATAGTGATTTAGAAAAATTATATTTTTTTAGCTGTCACGATATCAAGTTTATAATTTCAATCACTGGTTGTAATTCTCATAGATTTAGAAACATTAACAAACAAAAAAATGAAATTTCATTTGAATAATAAATTGGTTTTCTCAGTAGCGTTTTCGCTTTTAATTTCAATCTCTTTTGCACAAAAAGAGTTGGCATTGTTAGTCCATGACAATAGCAAAGAAATACCAATTAAAAAAATAGAGAAGAAGAAAGAGGGGAATACTCAGGATGCAATTCCTAAGAAGCTTACGCGTAAGTTTAAAAGAGATGCAGCGAGATTAGCCTTACGGATGGAATCAAAGAAAGAAGACTTAAGATATTTGAATATTGTCATTCCAAGAGATAATATTGAGAATATATATGATATGTTGACCAA
>JBLHJZ010000394.1:0-5172 GCA_047619515.1 Saprospiraceae bacterium
GTTAAACTATAAATTATAGCCAGACAATAAAAATAAATTATTATTTTACAGTCTAAAAAACTAACAATAATGAAAAAAACAATCTTATTATTTTCGCTTATTGCTTTTGTCACTTTGTCATCTTGTGGAAAAGAAGATGAACTCAAGAATAAAAAAGATGATGATAAAACAGAAAAAGAGGGAAACAACGAAGAGGATGATCTAGAACTTTGCGAATGGGATGAAGCAACCGAAGCCAGTGGATCCAATTTTGAAAAATTTATAGTGAAAGAATTAGAATATTCCGAAGACTGTGACTGTTATCTCTCAGGGATGGAGAAGTTTTTAGAAAACGGAAAAACGAAATATTTGATTTACTATAAAAGCGAAGATTGCGTGGGCTATGGCTATAAAGTCACTTGTATAGATGGCGATTGTGAAAAGGATGCAGAGAAATGCAAGTTTTTGCAAGGCTGCAATGGGAATTAAAAAAAAATGTCATGACATCGTAAGATCCCCGACAGACCTAGTAGGTTTTCAAAAACCTGTGAGGTCTTTGCGACACCTCAGACAGACCTAGTAGGTTTCAAAACCTACTAGGTCTTTGCCGAAAAATAAAAGCAAATAATATGGATAAGATTAACCTATTTCTCCTAATCTCCCTCCTCTTCTTCTTCAGCTGCAAAACAGAAGATGATAACCCTAACCCGCTAATAGTTGAACAGGAACAGGAAGAAGTCGTCGATACCATCACACCCACTGGTGTCGAGCAGTACCTCAACATGGATTCCGATTATATTTTTGATCAGGAAAAGCTACACACTTTTGAATTGAACCTACCCGAATCTGCATTGGCTCAACTCGATGCTGATCCGGCTGCCGAAGTATACGTAGAAGGAAGTTTGACTTTTGAAGGGGAAACGATCAGCCCTGTTGGTATAAGGTACAAAGGATCAATAGGCGCCTTCGTAAATTGTGTGTCTGGTAATGATTGGTCGAATCCATCCGGTTTTAAAACCTGTACAAAATTATCCATGAAAGTTAAAATCAACTGGGATGGTTCGGATAATAGATTTTATGGATTGAAAAAATTGCAATTCCATTCTCAAAATCTTGACCCTTCCCAGATGAGGGAACGACTGGGCTATTGGCTGTTCCGTGCGATGGATGTCCCCGCACCTCGATCGGTTCATGCCCGGCTAGTTATCAATGGCGTTTACTCAGGGCTTTATGCGCTGACGGAACAAATTGACGGTCGATTTACAAGATATAATTTCGATGACGGTACCGGAAATCTTTATAAAGAAATCTGGCCGCTACATTCGAATGGACAACCTCATTCTACACAAACCTATTTGAATGCACTTAAAACTAATGAGGATGAAAATCCGACAGCAGATCTAATTAGAGATTTTGCGCAGGAAATAGTGGATGCAGATGCAGGCAATATCCAGAATGTGATTTCCAGCCGAATGATTGTCGACGAAGTATTGGCTTATGCAGTAGTAGACCGAATGATCCGAAATGATGATGGTGCCTTTCATTGGTATTGCAATGGCAGCGT
This sequence comes from Saprospiraceae bacterium, assembly GCA_047619515.1. GTDB lineage: Bacteria > Bacteroidota > Bacteroidia > Chitinophagales > Saprospiraceae > JAHDHW01. The sequence continues at coordinate 1,544 of JBLHJZ010000394.1, forward strand.
ATGTGCTCCCCATAATTTTTATTGGTACGAGGAACCCACCGCAGCAACGCTTCATCTAATTCCCTGGGATTTGGATAATGCTTTTGAAAATATTATCTCGAATGCCAATTCGGTCACACCTATCGCAGATGATTGGGGCGAAACCAGAGCCAATTGCCAGCCATTTAGTTATGGATCTTTTGGGTTAAGACAACGTTCAGCAGCCTGCGATAAACTAACAGGAGGGTGGGCAAGTTTTACGGATGAGTACGCACAATTGAGAACCCAATTCATTGATGGTCCCTTTTCGGCAGCCTCTGTCAATATGCTATTAAATACCTGGGAAGCACAAATTCGGACGGCAACCGTGGAAGCGAGTGGCCTCTATGGTGATGCGATTTCTATTTCGGAATGGGAAAATGCCGGGGGGAAGTTGAGAGCGCAGGTGGAGTATGCGAGGGTGCATTGAGTTTTTATACTTTTGATTCTATTCTACCCAACTTAAGCAAGTTTGCAACTTGCGTCCTACTGCGGAACGTATTCTCAAGGCCACATTTTTATATTCCAAAACTTTTCCTTTCTTTTGTAGTATAATATAGCACTACTTTTGTAGTGTAATACTACTTTTGAACTCCCTATACCATTCCACCATCATCTAAAAATCAACTAGGTTATCATGATAAAAGACATACGATCATTACTTAGTCTCATTACTATCCTGTTTGTTGTTGCGACAACCAATGCCCAATTCGTTAATTTCGAAGAAACCTGGAAAGAATTTCTCACAGATACCAAGACTTCCGATATCAGTAAGTTGGCCAAACCTTCCGTTGACCAGCCTTACGATTATGCCAAATGGTGCCTGATGTATGGATATGTAGACTTTTGTGCTGACGATATTGGTAGTGCGGAGAAACTGATGAGGGAGATCAAAAAAGTGGGGGGTGCTACTTATGCTAAGATTCCGAATTTTAAAGAAAGGTACGAGGATCTGGAAGGAAAGATAGAAGCTTACCATGAGACGGAACGCCTTTGGAGGAAGTTTTTAAAATATCGTAATGTAACGCTGGAAGAACTGGAAAAAGCAGCCAATGCGAAAACCGTTTGTGAGAAAGGAACACTGGCAAAGTATTTTTATATGACGGCAGCTGCCTATTACTGCAAAGGCGATGTGGCAAATGCAAAAGATAATTTTGAAAATCGGGTACTGAAATTGGCAGAACGTACCTCATTGGAGGTCAAAGACGTGGAAGGACTCGAAGTTGAGGTCGCTACCTCAAAACAGATGTTCATCGATCTTCCCAAGCTCGGAAAGGCATGGAAAGAATATACTACTTCCGATCAATCTCCTGGCTTTGATATAGAATTACCGGTGATTGAATGTTATACTATTCCAAATATGAAAGCTTACGTGCTCAGAGCCGCAGTTGATATTTGTAAATACGGTGCAGAGAATTTTGCGAAGATTCAAAAATTACAAGCCTCCAATAGCCATCCAATCGCTAAAGATCTTCAGGATAAAATTGACTGGCTGGAAGCTGAGGTAGGTAGCTATAATGGAGATATAGCCAAACTCGACAAAGCCTGGAAGGAATTCCTCCCGACGGATACCCTAAAAGGTAAGATAGACTTTATGTTCGAATATTGTGAAAAAGAAGCCCAGATCAGGGCACTCACCATGTACGGTACGATCAATGCCTGTACCGAAGGGCAGCTGATGCTGGACAGTATTGTAAAAATACAGGAGGCTTTTAAACCGAAATTAACAGCTGCCACTGAAAAGAAAATTAAAAATCTCGAAACGAAAATAAAAGGCTATCAGGAAGACGTGGAAGCACTTGATCTGCTTTGGGCGGAATTTATTGTCGGAGAGGACACGCTTTTAAACCCATACAAAACCGCGGATTATTATTGCGATAAAATAGCCCAGGTGAAGTCCTGGACGATCAAGGGTATGATGGACGAATGTGCGAGGGGACAGCATTACCTGGATGCGATCAATGCTTTACAAAAAGCACATAGTCTGGAATATGACGAAGAGCTCGCTTGCCGCGTATTGCGATTACAGATCGAAATATGGGACTGTCGCTACTGGGAGTTGGTACTACAGGCCAGAAAAGAAACCCATGCAGAGAGAGAACAGTTTGGCCCTGAATCTGCGAAAATAATGCAGGACGATCTGAATAGTGACAAGCAACCTTGCAATACAACGGTCTTTTACAAACCACTTGGAAACATCGGAATTCAGTATATCATTTCTACCTACCTTTGTCAGGAGGTCGACCTCGCCAAGATGGGTGATCCGGAGTATTATAAAAAAATAGCTTCCTGGGTAGATACCGAAGTGTTGGTAAAGTACTGCGAGGCCAATATGCGTTGCAAAGAGGATTTCTTTATTTATCTCGAAGGTCATACCGATGGCCATCCTTTCAGAGGTGCCAGTTATAAAAAATCGCTAGATATTCCCTTGGGAACACCATTTACCCATTTTTCTGAAACGGATACCGAAGAAAAAACAATCACCAAAGAGATCACTACTAAGCTACGTAGCAATATGGAGTTAGGTATCGCCCGGGCCTGGACGGTCAAGCAACAGCTCGATTTTATGGGTGTACCTATCCGTATTGGCGCTTTCGAACATCCCGTTACCGAGAAAGGTGGCGAATACCGAAAGATCGATATCGAGCTCAATATCACCAACTTGCTTTTGGATTTTTATGAAAAAAGATTGCAGGAGTTATTGGAGCGATCTGGGATTGGTGCAAGACCAGAGGGCTGTTAGTTCAGGGGGGGTGAAAGAAGTGATAGATCCTTCGGATAGTGATAGTTGCTCCTGCGTCGCAAAGTGATAGTTCAGCTTCGCTGAAAGGGATAGATTGCCTTCGGCAATAGTGGGCTTCGCTTTTGTATTTAGGAGAGCCTTCGGCTTTATCAAGGCATTGGAGAAATGGTTTGGTCTATCGGAAATTTCTTAATAGAAAGTAGCACTCATGATCATCAATAATTAACCTTCATTTAATCATTTCCCTACTAAAACCAAAATAATCACGGGAACCCACTATTGCCGAAGGCAGTCTATCACTATTCCACGGCAGGTGGACTATCTCTTACAGACAGGATAAAGTCGAGTATGTACCATCACTTTTACTGCTTAAAGAATTATCACCTTATTCATTATTGCTTTCTCCCCAATTTCCATTTTTAAAAAGTAAACCCCATTTCCCAGACCATTCAAATCAATAAGACCATTATTCGAAACCTTACCAGATCGCATCAAAGCACCGGAGGCATTCCACAAAGTATAAGGCACTTTTTCAGAAAAGGAAAGTTCGAATTGTACCCTAATATATTTTTTGGCAGGAATCGGAAAAACCTGAACCGATTGATTTACTAAATCCTCAATGCCTGTAATCGCATCAATAATAAAAGGGCCATACTCCAGGGTACAGCCATTATCATTAAGCACCAAAGTATATGCTCCGGCAGCCAAGCCAGTCGGATCTTCGTCTGTAGAAACAAGCACTCCATTCAGATACCATTCATAAGTAAAAGGACCAGTTCCTCCTAAAATGGAGGTATTAAAATATCCCGTGTTTTGACCATTGATATCATCTCCGATTTCGTCTAATGCAAAATTAGGGTCATCAGGA
>JBLHJZ010000395.1:0-5168 GCA_047619515.1 Saprospiraceae bacterium
CGGCCATGCGCATTGCACTTAAAGGTACCAATTCTGAGGGTTTAAGCACCATGCAATTCCCGAGCACCAACGCATTGGGGACTGTCCAATGCGGCACCATATTCGGAAAATTAAAAGGCGTAATAGAGGCCACAACACCGAGTGGTTTTCGTTCGATTCGGCATTCAACCCCTTTGCTTACTTCCTGTACCTCATTAGTGACAATTTGTGGCATAGAAACGGCAAATTCACATAATTCGATACTTTTAAGGATTTCAGCTCTGGACTCGGAATGTGTTTTTCCATTTTCGAGATGAATCAGTTCCGTCAATTCATCTATATTCTTTTCGAGCAGCGTACGATATTTAAAAAATACCTGAACACGCTCTTTTAAGGTAAGGGCAGACCAAACCGGAAAAGCTTTTTGAGCTGCCTGAACAGCATTGTCTACATCTTCGCCGGAACTCAGCGGCAAGGTAGAAATCACACTGCCGTCAATCGGGCTGATCACCTTCATTTCTTTTTGCCCATTGCGGTCAAATTGACCATTGATGAAATTTTTAACTTCTGGTAGAGTGGTAGTAGTCGCCATCTTTGTTTTTAATTATTGGTTAAGGGTTTAAATAAATAAAACGCTTATTTCCATCGAAATAAGCATAATAAACAAATCAGAGCCTATCAAAAACTTTGCAAGAATGGAAAAGATATAATAAAGTTATTCCTTAAGTATCCAGGCTCTGTTGTCAAAACTGTCCCGCATTGCATTTAGTTTTTCTCGGATTTCATCCTTATTTTGATAGGCAAACTGGATTCCTACCCGAGTGAGGCTACCTTTTTTATCTTGGTAAACGGAATAGCCAAGATTGATAATCTCGCCAACCCGTTTTTCAACGCCTGTTTTTTTACCAAATGCCCCGATAATAATGACACATTCTTTCGAAGTAGGAGAAAGTGTGGCAGATTCTGTTCCAATTTGATCTATTGAGGTGGGCTCCGCGATTTCATCCTCAGGTATAATCACCTCTTTTGGTTCAGGTTTAAGGAATTGATTTTTTAGCCCTTCGATAATGGAAAGTTGTTCTCCTGGTTTTTGGTTTATACGGTTTTCTACAACCGGTATTTTTTGTGCTTCCGCCAGACCAGCATTACCAGCCTGCCGTTGATAAAACATTATTGCTCCGATTGTAATAATCGCAATGAGCATAAAGGGCATTACCGAAACAGCGGCTTTCCTAAAACTAAAGGAACGGGCTGCGGTAGGTTGTTGTTCGACGTAGTTATTGGCTACATTTCCAAAAGTTCTCGATCGCAAAATCGGATAGAACTGTAAAGCAGGCAAACCATATACCGCTGTATTATAATTGGTATTGTCCTGTAAAAACCGAAGGTTGTTTTCGTAATCTTTATATAATCGCCCAACACCCGGAAATACAATAATTTCTCGGTTATCTAATACCTCAATCGTCCTGCCAACAAAATCTTCTATAGCTTTTTTGGCCTCACTTGTACTTACATTCAAAGCTTCCACAAGGCAATTAATCAAAACGCCATCATTGATAATCAGGTTTTTGTTGAAATTCAGTTTTTTAGAAGGTGGATGTACCAGGCCTTGTACATGATCGATTGTAGCTGATTTGTAAGTCGACACGAAACCACCTAAATCCGGAATGATCAGTGAATCCCGTTCGTAAAGAATTTGCCCAATATGTTGTTTTATATCAATGACCATCTTTGCTGTTTTGAAAATAGAATAACAAGTTAGGATTTATTTTTTAAAAAGTAAAAATTAAATTACAGTATTCTGATAATCAGTAATTTACTTATTAATAAATAAAGACAGTTGTGGCAGATTACGCTTGTTTTACTATAAACCCGTGAAAATGTTGTGCCCAGAAAAATATAAAAAATAAAAAATTTGGGAATCCTTTTAATTCGATTCCGCAAAACACTATTTTGGCGTATACTTGTATCAAAAAAAGTACAGAGCCTCTCCTGCCCTGGTAGTTGTTGTAATATAAAAGTAAACTATATGACGGAATACAAAAATTATGAAACGGAAAGGCTCATCCTTAATCCAACCTCGGAAGAAGATGCTGAACTTATTTTAGCCTTGTTTAATACTCCTAAGTGGCTTAAATACATAGGGGACAGGAATGTTAAAACCCTGGAAAGCGCAAAAAAACATATAGAAGACAAAATTTTGCCTCAACAACGTAGACTTGGTTTTTCTAATTATACTTTGATAAGAAAAGAGGACAACTCGAAAATCGGAACTTGTGGGTTATATGACAGAGAAGGCATGGAAGGCATTGATATTGGATTTGCCTTCTTACCTGAATATGAAAAAAAAGGCTATGCATTCGAAGCAGCAAGTAAATTGGTGCATGTTGCCTTCCATGAATTAGGAATCAGAGAATTAAAGGCTATCACCCTAAAAGAAAATATCTCCTCTCGAAAGCTATTAGAAAAATTAGGTCTTCAATTAATTGGAACCACTCAGCTTCCTGCCGATAAAGAGGAATTACTTCTTTATAAAATAAAAAACTAACTTCCCCTGCCCTCTTGCCCTGGTAGCAATATAGATACTAACTTCAGCAACACCTTTATAGACCTCTCTTGTTGAAAAAGGACTCAGTGCCGCCCATCCGGTGATTACCTGATTCGAAAGCACTACCAGGCGGCTGTGAGACAAATATTTTTTATTGAAAATTTCCCGTTCGGCCGCTTCCTTTTCGAAAGTAGCAAGGCCGGTTTGGATACCTTCCTTGTATATTTGTCTCACTGCCTGGTAGTCTTCTTTGACTAATGTTCTGTTTGTTAGCAGCATTTGCTTGTACCACCGCAACAGGCGGTTGCCAGGTTTTTAAGGTTTTTAAATTCTGCCGGTTTGCAAACCGTAGGTTGAACATACATTTTTAAAACGATTTTTTCTTCATCCGTTTCGACCTTTTTAACGGAGAAATTAGAAGTAGGCTGCTCGCGGTTTCCATATTCAAAGAAGATTTCTGTATCCCGGTTCATTGGTTTGATGCGGTCTACTTTCTCCATGATTTTTAGTGCCTTTCCCGATTCCATATACCGGTTTTTTACTTCTATCGGGCTAGTCCATAATTGTACAATGGTTTGTCGTTCCGAGTGTTCATTTCCTCCGCAATCCACGGATTCAAAGTACAGATTTTTGACTTCTGTGATGTGATAGGCTTTAGGCACATATTGACCTTTGGCGTATTCAAATACCAGCTGTTTTTCCTGGTTTTCATTCAATAAATTTAAAAATTCTCTGGTTTTCATAATTCTGAATTTTAATTATCAATCGTAATATTACGATTGACTTATGTTAAAAAAATGCAAGTTATAAACTTGCTTAAGTGTGCTTTAGTGACAACGCAAGTTGCAAACTTGCTTTAGTGTGCTAGCAACAATTCACTTTAGTAAAAAACTGTCCAAGTATCATGCGGGCTTCTTCCATCACTTTTGCATTAATGCAATAACAGATGCTTGTTCCTTCGATATCTCCGTGGATCAATCCTACCTTCTTAAGCTCTTTCAGATGCTGGGAAACGGTGGACTGTGACAAAGGTAATTCTTCCACGATATCTCCACAGACACATTTATTGCTTGTCGCCAAGTATTGTAAAATAGCAACTCTCGCCGGATGGGCAATGGCTTTGGCTAATGCTGCCAGGCGATTTTGACTTTCTGTAAATAATTCTTTTTTTGTTGTGCCCATTGGTTTTTATTATATCGTAATATTACGATGATAAAATGAAAAATGCAACTTATTCTAAAATATTCTAAATTTTAATGGTGAGATGTTATTCTGCAGAAGGTGCGAGCTTAACGATCAGCCCATCCAATACATCGGATAGCTTGATTTGACAACCTAGGCGGCTGTTATCTTCGACAAAGAAAGCCTGGTCGAGCATATCCTCTTCGGCATCAGAAGATTCTGGCAGTTCATGATCACTTTGTATATAACAATGACAGGTAGAACACAGCGCCATTCCTCCGCAGGTACCTTCTACCGGCAGTTCGTAGGCTTTACAAATCTCCATGAGATTCATATTCATGTCTGTTGGTGCATCCAATATATGAGGAACGTCCTCCCTGTCTATTACGGTGATTTTGATATCCATTGGTTCAGATTGTTAGGAGTGAGGGGTGAAAGGTGAGGGCTAAAGTCTTCATTCCTCACTTTTCCCTCCTCACCACTGTTACTAGTCAAGTCCTTCTACTCCGGTGACTGTAGTATATTTAAAAGACAATTTTTTGTTGGGGTTAACGACCTTAAACGCAGATTGACACATTAAGGTTGCTTCATGAAAACCACAAAGAATAAGTTTCAATTTTCCGGGATAAGTATTTATATCGCCGATCGCATAGATTCCGGGGACATTAGTGCTATAATCCAACGTATTAACTTCGATCGCATTTTTATTAATATTCAATCCCCAATCTGCTATAGGACCAAGCTTTGGTGACAAGCCAAAGAGCGGAATAAAGTGATCTGTTTCATGCTTTATTTCCCCTTCGGTTTTGTTCTTAATAACGACATTATGTAATCTACCGTTACCTCCAAGACCTACGACCTGAGCTTCGGTGATCAATTTGATCTTTCCAGCTTCGTTGAGTGCCAATACTTTTTCTACCGAATCAAGTGCTCCTCTAAATTCAGTTCTTCGATGAACCAAAATCACTTCGCTAGCCACATCCGCTAAAAATATAGTCCAATCCAAAGCGGAATCGCCTCCTCCCGCTACCACTACCCTCTTGTCTCTATAAAGTTCAGGATCTTTGATAATATACTCTACGCCCTTATCTTCAAAATCTGCGATATTCGAAATCGGTGGCTTTCGGGGTTCAAAACATCCTAGTCCTCCTGCGATGCAAATGACTGGTGCCTGGTGAACAGTTCCTTTACTCGTGGTCAATTTAAAATGTCCTTCTGCTGTCTTTTCAATCGTCTCTGCTCTTTCGCCAAGGGTAAATCCCGGATGGAAAGGTTTAATTTGTTCCATTAGGTTATTCACTAATTCTCCTGCAAGGATAGTAGGATAACCTGGAATATCATAGATAGGTTTCTTTGGATAAATCTCTGTCAATTGACCGCCCGTTTCCCCTAAAGAATCGATAAGATGGCACTTTAGTTTAAGCAAACCCGCTTCAAAAACGGTAAATAATCCTACTGG
>JBLHJZ010000396.1:0-5159 GCA_047619515.1 Saprospiraceae bacterium
TAAGTTATTAATAACAAAACGACGGTTAAACAGACAACTCTATTTTAATTCTCACGTATTATAAGCAAGTAAATATTACTGCTTTGATTAGATAAACAAATTCAATAAAAAGTCTGTTTTTATACAAACACAAAACCTTCTTTATATAATCGCCTAATTAATAGGCATTTCGCGCTATCATTTGTTGTAAGATTAAATAATTAACCTTATTATTGTTGCGGTATCTGTTATTAGATTTAGGAAACATATATTAAGGTCTAAAAAGTAATCATGAACAGGAAGTTTTCACCAAGAGTAAAAAAAATAATCTCTCGCAGCCGAGAGGAAGCCGTTCGCTTAGGACAAGATTTTATAGGCACAGAACACCTGTTACTGGGTATAGTGCAAATAGAAGATAGCCTGGCTGTTCGTGTGCTGGATTCACTGGATGTAGACACTTTCGAGTTGAAGCAAACTATTGAAGAATCCGTTCAAAGAGTCCCTATTAATAATAAGGCGTCTCTAAATGTAGGAAATCTTCCTTTAAACAAGCATGCTGAAAAAGTATTGAAAGTTACTTTTTTGGAAGCAAAGATGCTTAAAAACGAAGAAATTTGCCCGGAGCACCTTTTGCTTTCTATCCTTAAGCATAAGGATAATCTTGCATCTCGTATCCTCAATCAATTTGATGTGGACTATGATATTTATAAATCTGAGCTTGATTTTGTCAAGCAAGAGCAGGATATGACCAGCCCGGATCTTTTTGCTTCCGGTTCTTCCGGTTCTTCTGATCCGGACGAGCCGTTCGAAGAAGAAGATGCTGCAAGATATCAAAGAAAAGGAGCTTCAAAATCCAGAACACCTGTTTTGGATAATTTTGGAAGAGATGTGACGAAGTTGGCAGAAGAGGATAAATTAGATCCAATCATTGGTAGGGAAACCGAAATCGAACGGGTTTCTCAAATCCTCAGCCGACGTAAAAAGAACAATCCTATTCTTATTGGAGAACCCGGTGTAGGTAAAACTGCTATCGTAGAAGGTTTGGCGCTCAGAATTATCCAGCGTAAAGTTTCCAGAACCTTATTTAATAAGCGTATAGTAATGCTGGATCTTGCCGCTTTGGTTGCCGGAACTAAATACCGCGGTCAATTTGAAGAAAGAATGAAAGCAATCATGAACGAGCTAGAAAAATCTCGTGATGTCATTCTTTTTATTGACGAAATTCACACCATAGTGGGAGCCGGTGGTGCAACCGGGTCTTTGGATGCATCCAATATCTTCAAACCCGCATTGGCAAGAGGAGAATTGCAATGTATCGGAGCTTCAACCCTTGATGAGTATCGTCAACATATTGAAAAAGATGGCGCATTAGATCGTCGTTTCCAAAAAGTACTCGTTGATCCACCTTCAGCAGAGGAAGCCGTTCATATTCTTCAAAATATCAGAGCTAAATACGAAGAGTTTCATAATGTAAATTATTCAGATGAAGCAATCGTAGCTTGTGTTAAGCTAAGTGATCGTTATATCAGTGACCGGTTTTTACCGGACAAAGCAATAGATGTACTGGATGAAGTCGGAGCAAGAGTTCACTTAAAGAATATTCATGTTCCCAAACATATAGAAGAGCTTGAACAGCAGATTGAAGAATTAAAAGAGAAAAAGAACCAGGCTGTAAAAAACCAGCAGTATGAAAAAGCTGCTGATTTGAGAGATGATGAATCTAAATTGGTCAGACAATTAGAATTTGCCAAAGTAGAATGGGAGGAAGAGTCCAAGACTAAGCGTTATCCGGTAAATGAAGATGATATCGCAGAAGTAGTATCTATGATGACAGGAATACCTGTGATCAGGGTTGCCCAAAGTGAAAGCCATAAGCTAGTCGGGATGACCCAGGACTTGCAGGGTGTGGTCATCGGGCAAAATGAAGCGATAGTAAAGGTTACCAAAGCGATTCAACGTAATCGTGTAGGTTTAAAAGACCCTACAAAGCCGATTGGTTCATTTATTTTCCTCGGACCTACTGGTGTTGGTAAAACAGAATTGGCAAAAGCCTTAGCCAGGTATATTTTCGATTCGGAGGATGCACTGATCAGAATCGACATGAGTGAGTACATGGAGAAATTTTCAATCAGTAGATTGATCGGAGCGCCTCCCGGCTATGTGGGTTATGAAGAAGGTGGCCAGTTGACCGAAAAAGTCAGAAGAAAACCTTACTCTGTTATTCTTTTGGATGAGATCGAAAAAGCTCACCCGGATGTTTATAACATCTTATTACAAGTATTAGATGACGGTCAGTTGACCGATGGTTTGGGTCGAAAAGTAGATTTTAAAAATACCATGATCATCATGACTTCTAATATTGGTGTCCGCCAGTTGAAAGATTTTGGCCAGGGTGTGGGTTTTGCTACCCAGGCCAGACAAGAAGCTCAGGAAGATAATACCAAAACCGTTATACAAAACGCGTTGAAACGTACTTTTAGCCCTGAGTTTTTAAATAGAATTGACGATGTTGTCGTATTTAACAGCCTTGATCAGGAAGATATCTTTAAAATTATTGATATTACGCTTAAAGATCTTTACAAAAGGCTGCAAGGAATGGGTTATACCATGAAACTTTCTGATAGCGCTAAAAAGTTTGTAGCAGAAAAAGGATTCGATCCCCAGTTTGGTGCCCGTCCGCTTCATCGTGCTATTCAAAAATACATCGAAGATCCGCTCGCAGAATTCATATTAAATCAAAACCCAGTTGATGGAAGTGTGTTTAAAGCAGTCATGTCAAAAGATAATAAATCTATTGAAATTACACTTGCTAAAGAAACAAAAAGCACTGATATCAAAGAATAATAAAATAGTTTAAAAATAATTAGAGTACATTCGCATTATTGTGAGTGTACTTTTTTATTTTTACACCCATAAGGAATAAATTTGCTGGAACCTTTTCCTGCAAATAGTACGTTGAACTAATAAATATCATTTTATAACAAATAATTTTCTATTGGCGAAAAAACAAAGAAAGCAATTTCAAGAAGCAAAAGGCCCTGAATTCAGAATCAATGGTTTTATTAAACTCCCTGAAATCAGGTTAGTAGGTGATAATCTTGAGGAGATTAGTGAATTAGCTGGCAGAGAAATTGAGCCGGGTATTTACACCACCAAAGAAGCTAACAGATGGGCCAGAGAGCTGGATCTTGATCTTGTGGAAATCTCCCCAAATGCTATTCCTCCCGTATGTAAAATAATCGATTACAGAAAATTTCTTTACATCAAGAAAAAGAAAGAAAAAGAGATTAAAGCAAAAACCTCGAAAACGGTAATCAAGGAAATTCGCTTCGGCCCTAACACAGATGATCATGATTTTGATTTTAAACTCAAACATGCTCAGAAGTTTCTAGAAGAAGGTGCAAAAGTAAAAGCTTACGTCCACTTTCGAGGGCGGACAATTGTTTTCAAAGACCGAGGACAGTTGCTCTTGCTTAAATTTCTCAAAGAATTAGAAGAATTAGGTGCTCCGGAAGCCTTGCCAAAAATGGAAGGAAGACGAATGATCGTCATCATTACTCCGAAAAAATCACCTAAAAAGAAAGCTTGATTTTTCTTTCTTTCTATAATTTAAATTTCATTTAGACCATGCTTTGATCTAAGGGATCTTTTGTCTATCTTTGCAATCCTTTAATAAAAAATGTATTTACGATGCCTAAAATGAAGACTCATTCCGGTTCTAAGAAGCGATTCACAGTAACTGGATCAGGTAAAATTAAGCGTGGAAAGGCTTATAAGTCTCACATCCTGACTAAAATGTCAAAAAAGAGAAAACTTCGCCTACGCCATGCAGGTCTTGTCAGTAAATCTGATGAGAAAAGAATCAAAAAATTACTTTGTATCTAAGTAATTAAATTTTTAACGAGGATACAGGAAAAAGCGCCCGTACAGGCCTCTGTATCGTACTAAAATATCTAATATGCCACGTTCCGTCAACTCTGTTGCGTCAAGAACCAGACGTAAAAAAATCTTAAAAGCTGCCAAAGGTTATTTTGGAGCAAGAAGTAATGTCTATACTGTAGCTAAAAATGCCGTCGAAAAAGGATGGGGATATGCTTACCGAGACAGAAGAAATAAAAAACGCGCTTTCCGTCGTCTTTGGATCGCCCGTATCAATGCTGCCGCTCGTTTGAATGGCACTACTTACTCCAGATTAATAAATAACTTGTCAAAAAGTGAAATTGATCTGAATAGAAAAGTATTAGCTGATATGGCAATGAATCATCCGGAAACTTTCAAGGCGATTGTTGCTGAATGTACTAAATAAGCTTTTCAAAGCTATAAAAAAGGGGAAATGGTCATTGATCATTTCCCTTTTTTAGTGGTAGCAAAAAGACAATCTGCGCTGTTGGTCTTTACTTCTATTAAACAAAAGCTGATATTTGTACTCGGAAAGTTAGCCTTCGGTGTTGGTCAATATAAATAACGACTTTTTACCTACTACGCTATCATCTGACCGTCCAATTATAAAATTATAAAAAAAATACCCATGAAACGAGGATTACTGATTATCTGTTTTTCTATTGCAATTCTTCCCCTACTGCACGCCCAGGAAGTACCTGAAGTACAAAAATCACTTTTGACAAAAATCACAGCGACCTGGTGTCCCAATTGTGGCACCTGGGGATGGGCTTTTTTTAAAAACCTTATGGAAGATAATAGTCAAAAAGCCATTTTCGTAAGTGCACACCACAGCGGTGAGCTGGTAAGCCCTCCTGGCGCGGCATTTTCGGAAAACTTCATGGCTCCCTATCAGCCTTATTTTTATGTCGGGAACCTGGAGACGGGTACCAACAACAGTAATTTTAGCACTAAAAGGCAAGAAGTAAAGAATTTAGTCGATAGTATTTTTTTACAGTCTCCTATAGTCAATGTTGGTTTTGAGGCTAGCTTTAGCGATGATTTACTTACCGTGAATACCCATACTAGATTCTTTCAGGATGCCACAGGTGATTATTACCTCGGAGTTTATATTTTAGAAAATGGCGTAGTCAACTATCAAGCTTCCATTGACTCAATGGCTGTTCATCCTTATGTTCTTCGGGCTGCTTTCACACCAGAAGCATTTGGTGATTCTTTAGCCAGTGGTACAATCACAGCGGGCACCGAATATACTTCCTCTGTTTCTATCCAGCTAAATG
>JBLHJZ010000397.1:0-5099 GCA_047619515.1 Saprospiraceae bacterium
AATTGTAGTATGCCATCCCGAATCTACGGTTGATCGGTTGAGTTCAAAAGAACCAATGCCCTTGTATTCACCTCTAGAAATTTGAATAACAAATATAATTAATAGGAGAAGTGAAAGCGGAATCATTCTTCTAAATTTCCTTTTAAAATTAAGTAGTGCGAGAAGCAAAGACAAGGTACCTAGTATTTTAAAGAAAAGAAAAGAATTTCCTGGTATGCTATTATAAAAAGCAATCAATTCATAAAGGTAACCGCTATAAAAAGCAATACTCACTTCAACAAAAGAATAGATAAGTAATCCCAATGCTAATATAGCCAGTAAAAAATTATTCGAAATGAAAAACTTTTCCCGTTTCCAAATCAGGAACACAACTCCAAAGATTATTGAAAGTATTGCGTAGGTGGTTATCACTAAATTCATATCGGTTTTATAATTCCAGAACTATGGTGAAAATAGTCGCGATCAAGCACCATAAATATAGTACTATTTTTCTTTAACCCCTTGTTCGATTTCCACTCCAAAAGCTATTCCTAGTGCACCGCCTAAAGAAACCCCAAGGCCAATATTGTCTGTTAAAGTTCCAATTATAATTCCTATTACTACGCCATAAATCAATCCCATCTCTATATAATTCTGGTTTTTCATAATTACTATTTTTTACTTTCTCTGGTTATGCAAAAAGTACTTTTTGCGACTATCAGTTTCTCAACTCCTCCATATCCGCAATTAACTCTTCCAGTTTTTTTAATATTCTACCATAAACTATTCCATTATCCCAATTATAAATTCGTCCACCAAAGATGGCTAGTAATCCTGTAATAATAAATACGCCTAGCAACCAAAATACGGGTATTCCATTTACTAAATAGATTTGATGAGGGCCACCTAATATCTCACTAATCATTTCCTGAAAATTATTTGAAAACCAAAACCCAAGTATCATGGATAGAAAAATTAATGGATAATAATACCGAGCCATTCTTCTATTTACAGAAAGTTGCTCTTTCATCCAGCTATCGAATGCTTTTAGGTAATGATAACTGCTTACACTTTTATCAATTTTCTCCAATCCAGGCAATAGCTTTTTATTGACAATAACTATGGCATTAAATATTAGAAAAAGACCAAGCCCCATAACTGGAATCCCTACTATAAAAGAAGCACCCAAAACAAGGAACGAACCTATAACTATTGCGTTCAGATTTATTTTGACCATCCTTTTGAATTTATCGATGATATGTGTCGATTTTTGATTGTACAGGTCATTTAGTTTAGGCGCAATTAATGCATCTTTTTTTAGAAAACCTTCTTTCCAAATTGATTCAATTGACTTTTCCATTTAATATTTTTTTTAATCGTTCTTTAATCCTTTTAATTCGTACCCCAATGTTGTTTGGATTGGAACCAATAATATCAGCGATTTCCTGATAGGTTTTTTCCTCGAGATAAAGCAATATGACGGCTCTGTCTATCTCAGACAATCGTCTGATGGCATCATATAGTTGATTCAAAGATTCGTCTGCAAATGCATGGCTTTCTTCTACTGCTTCTTCTTCCGGAAAGGAATCTGAAGCGAAATACTGATTGCTATTTTTCTTTTTCTTTAGCAAAGTCAGACATACATTCAAGCACAATCTATATATCCAGGTGGACCACTCTGATTGCTCGCGGAAGTTATCTTTACTTCTCCAAATCTGTAAACAGACCTCTTGATAGTAATCTTCAAAATCCTCCTGGGTATTGGTATATGCCCTACAGATCTTTATGATTATTGCGGAAAACGGTAAAATTGATGATGAATAAAAATCGCTGCTCAATACTTTTTTATTAGTTAGTGGCTAAAGTCTAGGATTATTACAGGCTATCGAATATTTTTTATATTTTTTGGTTCTTTGACAAATTCCGTGGAATAAATTTTGAGAACTCCGCGAGTTAGGAAGTGAAGGGCTAGAGTTCTTAAAGTCACCCGGTACCTCCCGCTAATTTGTCCCGCACTTAGGGATCGAGGGTACGCGAAGGAATTTGTCAAAGCACCCATAAAATTAACCGCGGAAAAAAGGAGAAAACGCGGAGAGACTAAAAATAAACCTACACATTTCATCTCTTTATCGAATATCCGAATACCACCTGGCTAATTTTTCCGGAGCGATGCCCCACTTATACAATTTGCGAATCATAATCCATTGTAAGCGGGTTTTAAGGAATCCTGCTTTGATATGTCGTCTTGCCGATAAGATAATTCGCGGTTCTTTAATCTTAATAGTTTTAAATTTTTGTCTTAGCCTGAGCGAAAAGTCATAATCCTCCATGATCGGGATTTCTTTAAACCCGCCCAGTCTTTCAAAAACTGCTTTCTTTACAAATATTCCATTATCGCCATAGAAAAAACCTTTGTCCGATTGTTCCTGATTATCAAAAAACCGAAAATTCATCCAGGTACCTAGTTGTTTAATCCAGTCATTATGTGTATCGAAAACATTGGCAAAGCCGCCTGCATCAAAGCCATCGCCAATATGTTGCTGAATAAGGGAAAGTGTATTTTCAGGTAATTGCATATCAGCATGAACGAAAAACAAGACATCGCCTTTTGCTATTTTTGCAGCATCATTCATTTGGCAAGCTTTCCCCTTTCGGCAGATGGTTACTTGTATGGCTTCTTTTTCAGCTAATAAGGCGGTAGCATCTGTACTCCCACCATCCGCCAGTATGATTTCGTATTCGGGAGAAAATTGCTGTTTTCGCAATTCTCCTATAATCGAACGGATGAGAGCTTCTTCATTATAGGCTACTATAATTACCGAAATCATTGAGAAGGCCTTTTTTATTTGGATCGCAAATATCTGCTAAACGCTTTTTTGACAATTTCAGAATAACTAGGATAGGCAAAAATGGTATCCGCCATCTGCTGTGCAGTGATCTTATTTTTTATAACAATCGTAAGCAGTTGTATCCACTCCCCTGCATGTGCGCCGACGGCTTCAGCACCAACCACCAGGTCTTTATTATTAAAAATAACTTTGAGCATTCCACCGATTTTTCTGTCTGTCCTAAAACGATCAATATTAGCATCTACTTTAAAAACACTGATATTGTCATCCCCATATTTATCATTAGCTTCTTTTTCAGACAAGCCTACGTGACCAATTTCAGGTTCCGTAAAAATAGCCCATGGCAAAACGGAAAGGTCATTTTGTTTGGTATTCCCCTCGAGGATATTATCAATACAAATATTGGCTTGATGAGAAGCGGTATGGGTAAATTTAAAAGGTGTCGTCACATCACCACAAGCATAAATATGTGGTGCCGAGGTTTGCAAATATTCGTTGGTTGTAATACCTCTTGAAGTGTAACTAACTCCGGCTTTCTCCAACTGCAGGCCTTCCACGTGAGGGATACGACCTGCTGCAATAAAAAAGTAATCGGCCGTAATTGTTTTTTCTTCCTCCTTTTGAACGTACCGTAAAGTATTTTTATCCCTAAAATTCAGTGGTGATGCGTCAGTAATTATTTGAACGCCTTCTTGCTCTATTTGTCGGGATATGTAAGTACCAATCTCTTCATCAGTGACTTTCAAAATCCGGCTGTTCCGCTCCATAATGGATGCTTCACATCCTAGCCGTGCAAGTGATTGTCCGAGTTCTACAGAGATCACTCCTCCTCCGATAAAGACTACTTTCCCGGGGTGAGATCGCAAAGTCCAGAAATTTTCGTTGTGCAAAATTTCAACCTGTTCTATTCCTTCAATATCAGGCATTCGAGGTCCGGAGCCGGTACAAATTACAAAATGCTTTGCCGCTAAAATTTCCGTTCCTATGCTAATCGTATGAGCATCTAAGAACTGCGCTCCGCTTTGATCTACAAAAACATCAATTCCCTGATTTTGAAAAACTTCCGGTGTTTCATGTGAATAAATTTCCTGAACAATGGCGTCTACCTGTTCCATTATTTTTCCAAAATCTGGCTTAGGCACGTCAACTGATATTCCTAAGTCACTCATTTTCTCAAGGCTGTGATAAGCTTTCGCTGCATTTATTAGAGCCTTACTTGGTACACAACCATAGTGAGTACATTCTCCTCCGATCTTATTTTTTTCAATGAGGGCAATTTTCAATCCTTTTCGATGGGCAGTTGTTGCGGCGACCAAGCCACCTGAGCCTGCACCAATGACTATAAGGTCGTATTGATTCATTGCTTTGTATTAATTCGCTTTCGAAGAAACATGCTTAAAGTTCGTTTTACAGGTAGGACAAACCTGATGATCGCCCTCTCGTTTGAGTCGGATTCCTGTAATATTCGTTTCCACAAATTGGGAGACAAATGCCTTTTTATTTTCTTTGTCTTTATTGATGTTCGACTTGGTTTGATCTTTTACATAAGAAAGATATTCCTGATCATAATCCTGATGCCCCCAACAGTTGGGACATGCCGCAGCTGCTGTTAATTCTTCATCTGAGAAGATTGCGGATTGTTGTTTTTTACCAAATAGTTTTTTAAAAAAATTCATCATCTTTGTTTTTTTTTATAAAATATAAACCGCTGTATAACTATTAAACCACTGCAAAGCTATTTTGCACCGTAAATATACAGGAGGCGCTTCAAAATATAGTATTTGAGCAACACTTCTTTTTATTACTACTTACTATTCGTTATGACCTCTTCAGAAGTTAACCTGAAAATTAAAGTTCTTGCTTATTTTTTATTGGCAGCTAAAAATATTATCAAGAAGGATTCTTTTCATTGATTTTAATTATAAAAACATGTATTTTTAGACAAAAACCCATCCTACAATCATTAGGCTAAACCTGAAATTTTTCTTTTTCCTATTTATTGGTTTTTATTTACCCAAATCTAAAAACCATAGAACTCCCTAAATTTATCTGCCATGATAAAAACCAAAACACCACCCTTTCCCAAACTACAACACTACCTTACTCGTTCAATGAAAATCTTTACCGTATGTCTGGTAATGGTAATGCTCATGATCCCGGAAAACATTCTCCAGGCTTGTGGTGGAACTCCTGCACCTCCTTGTGGTCGGGCGATCTGGTTGGCCAAATTCACACCGGGAGTTGTAGTAATCCCTCCAGCCGGAGGCCCCA
>JBLHJZ010000398.1:0-5087 GCA_047619515.1 Saprospiraceae bacterium
GAGTTTTTACAAATTTATAATGCGGGTACTGCCTTGGTAGATTTGACCGGCTATGTGTTTTCTGATGCCATTGATTTCGTTTTTCCTCCGGTGCAGATTGCGCCGAATGAAACCATGTGGATTACCAAAGACAGCACACTTTTTCCTGATGTGACAGAACAAATATTTACCTGGACGAGGGGAAAGTTATCTAATGATGAGGAAACGATTCGACTGACAGATGCCTATGGAATTATTGTGGATCAGGTGACTTACCTCGATTCTTTACCCTGGCCGGTAGAGGCCGATGGTTTAGGTGATTGGCTGGTATTGATCAGTCCCGATCTGGATAATCATTTTGCGGAAAGCTGGATGTCCTCAAGTCTGGTAAGTATCGAAGAGCCTTCTATTTTAATGACTGATTTTCAGATATTTCCAAATCCTGCCAATGATTTTGTACATATCCAATCGGAGGAAGTTTTAATAGAAAAGGTGGAGCTATATAATTTGTTGGGGCAAAAAATGATTCAGGTGAATGTTGATCAACTTAAGCAAGTCGCGTTTAATTTAAATGAATTTGCAAATGGGATTTATATGCTTAAAATCAACGGAATGTTGGTTGCAAAGAAGTTGCTTTTACTTCGATAGGTTTTTTTACTACATAGATTATTTTACCACATAGAACATATAGGAAATGTCACATAGTACACATAGCTCTTCCAAAGTACTCTACGTGTTCTATGTGTCTGTATGGATGTGAAACCACCTATGTGATCTATGTGGTAAAAATAAAGAAAACCTTAAGCAAACACCAATTTCTTCAAATACTCCGCTCCTGCTTTAGCACTTTTGATCGGTGTAGAATTATCATATCGCTCCTGTTCGAGGATAAAATATTCCATTCCCTGCTCTTTCGCTACTTTTAATATTTTTGGATAATCAATCGTCCCGGTACCGAGATCGCAAGAGGCACCACGCTCTTCTGCTGGAGCGTCTTTCAAACGATCTTTAACGTGGCAAAGGCGGAAACGATTAGAGTATTTCTTCAGGTATTCAATAGGATCGGCACCACCGGTCACCACCCAGTAAATATCCATTTCATGATCGACCAATTCAGGATCAGTATTTTCCATAATAAAATCATGCGGAATCATACCCGAGAAAGGCTTGAAAGAATAAGCGTGGTTATGGTAGGCGAAGCGAATGCCATTCTTTTTGCAAATCGCACCGCATTCGTTGAAACTATCCGTTATTGTTTTCCATGCATCCATACTGGTCTGCGGACCTACATAAGGACAAATCAAATACTTCATACCGATTTCCGCAGCCTGAGCAGCTTTGACTTCAAAATCTTTTTTGATATCACAATGGCTGGATACCATATTTAGGCCAAGACCATCCAGATACTTTTTAAACTCCAAATGTCCCATATCCCAAAACATTCCTTGCTTGCCTTCGAAGCCTTCAATTTGTTGGTAACCAAAAGAAGCTAATTGTTGGAGGACTCCTTTAGGATCTTTAGGGAAGTCATCTCTTAAGGTGTACAACTGGATACCAAACTTATCGAGACTACCACTTGGGAGGTCATTGGTCTCAGGAGTGGTCATGGGGGGTGGATCAGCAATTGGTTTTGGATCAGTACAGGCCAGTTGAGGAAAAAGGAATGCACCGGCAGTCAGGGTTCCGGCTACTTGTAAAAATTTTCTACGGTCGTTTTTCATGTTTTGTAATAATTTATATTATAAAATAGGGCAGCGTTTTTTTTGAAGTATCTTTCCGGTTAGTGCTTCCAGAAGAACTCAAAGTTCTGGAGGCACTGCAATAGCGATACAAGATATTATTAATTTTTTAAATAAATGAAATAGGCGATCATAAAGGGATTGTTATTAAATTTATCCATTGCATCGTCAGGTTTTTGAGTATTTTTAGCCCAAGTTTTACTAAACTTGTTTGCGAAAATACGCTGGAGGTTTAGTAAACCTCATCATATTCAAGTGCGCCCATTTTGGCGATATTCTGTTTACATTGAAAGAACTTTTCGGATTTAAATGTAAGTTCATATTAAAAAATAAAACAAATGAGTGACAAACAACCAGATAATCCACTTCATGGCGTCAAACTCGCAGATATTTTACAATACTTGGAAGCGACCTATGGTTGGGAAGAACTGGGCGCAAGAATAAATATCCGCTGTTTCAATACCGATCCATCTATTAATTCCAGCCTCAAATTTCTAAGGAGGACACCCTGGGCCAGAGCTAAAGTAGAGCAACTGTATTTGGAATCGATTAGGCGGTGAAGTCGTACTGCTACTTCAATATCTTTTCAATATCCCGCAATTCCTTTTTGCTAAATTTTATATTTTTTAACGAATTTACATTATCAATCAACTGCTGTGGACGGCTCACGCCCACCAGGACTGTTGTAATTCGTTGATCTTTAAGTAACCAGGCAATCGCCATCTGTGCCAGGCTCTGTCCACGGGCTTCGGCAATATCATTTAGCTTTCCGACTTTAGCCAGCAACTCAGGGGTGATACTGTCTTTTTTCAAATACCTTCCATCCCTGGCGACTCTAGAATCCTTTGGAATGGATTTCAAATATTTATTGGTCAAAATCCCCTGCTCCAAAGGCGAAAAGGCAATGGCTCCGGTACCTTGCTTTTCCAGTTCATCGAGCAATCCATTTTCAACCCAGCGATCCAACATGCTATACCTCGGCTGATGAATCAAAAGCGGTGTTCCCAGATCTTTTAAAATCTTCGCTGCTCTAGCCGTATCCTTGGCCGAGTATTGGGAGATACCGACATACAAAGCTTTGCCTTGCTGGACAAGGGAATGAAGCGCGCCCATCGTTTCTTCCAACGGTGTCTCAGGATCCGGGCGGTGATGGTAAAAAATATCCACATACTCCAGCCCCATTCTTTTCAGGCTTTGGTCACAACTGGCGATGAGGTATTTTCGCGAACCAAAATTCCCATAAGGACCATCCCACATATCCCAGCCTGCCTTACTCGAAATGATCAGTTCATCCCGGTAAGATTTGAAATCTTTTTTAAAAATACGCCCGAAATTTTCTTCCGCAGCGCCAAATGGAGGGCCATAATTATTGGCTAAATCAAAATGGGTAATTCCATGGTCAAAGGCGGTTCTCAGGATAGTCCGCCCATTTTGAAAATTATCCACATGCCCGAAGTTATGCCACAGACCTATTGAAATCATAGGAAGGAGTATTCCGCTCTTACCGCATCTGCGATATTGCATAGTATCGTAGCGGGTATCCTGGGCTTCGTATTTTCCGATGGATTGATTGTCGATTTTCATAAAGTGAAACTGTTTTAAGTTTTAGGTAAGGGGTAAATTTACCTGCCGGTCCCTACGGACACGTTCTGTGCTATCAGGTAAAAATGACTCACGATCATATACTTATCATTTGCTTATTGACAAAATGTGTTGATAGAAAAATGGTAGGTGTGCCGAATTTAAGAAAAAGTTTTGATGTGAAACTATTTTTGGTAAATAAAATTAGAAAAATCCAATTATCTTGGCCACCTAACAAAACACATGAAGAGCTAATGTGATCTTATGTGAAAACAGCTAATGTGAATTAATGTGATACAAGAAAAAAGGTTCTTCGACAAAATATATGGAACAATGATTTTCCCTACACGCGCCCTCGATCGCTGAAGAGAAGTCTTCTCTCTTGCCTCAGAGGAGTGGGCTGATTTTCCTTTAGTTAGGACGCGTGGTGGCAAGGTCATGGAATTTGTCAAAGAACCAGAAAAAATAAACGCAGCATTTTGCGTACTTTATGTGTGCCTATTCTTTTACAGGGGGGTAAGAAAAATTATTGCCGAATAAAAAATACGGCTCACCGATCCTAAAATTCTATTTTTCTTGTGAAAATTTGAATTTCATGCTCAATGATCCTACTGCGACACTTTGAACAACGACAGGAGAATGGATCATTGAGCACAAAGTGAAGAATTTGCGAAAGCAAATCAGAACTTTGGGATCGGTGAGCCAAACTTTTTGCAGAATTTTAAACCTAAAAACTTTTTTTGAACACCCTTAATTCTCTTACCAGAATTTTTTACAAGAAACCAATTAATTAATTTGATAACAGAATCAATGAATAAAAAATGAAAATGTACATTTTGGTAAAAGAGGAAGTTCCGATTGGAAAGGCCGTTGTTGGAATTGCACATGCTTCGCTGGCTTGTTATTTAAAATTTCAAAACACAGAAGAAGTAATAAAATGGTTGGATGGCCCTTTTTATAAAACGGTTTGCAAAGTGAATGCAAAGGAATTTGAAAAGGCAAAAGAGGAAGCAGATTTTGTGATTATGACCGAATCAACATTGGATAATGCGGAAACGACCATCGCATTTAAACCCAGAGCGGAGTATCCTAAGTATTTTAATTTTTTTCGGCTTTATAAGGAATAGCTAATTTACAATAGCAAGTTAGAAACTTGCATTATCGGGTACTTCCAAGTTACCCCTTCGATTTACTTCGTTTACTCCGGGTAAACTTGAAAGAGTAGGTCGTTTAAAATCATGGTGATTTTTAAAATCACCATGATTTAGCTTTTATCTGTTGATGCGTTACTTACAATACTGAAATTAAAAGAATTTATATCAAGCCCAGGCAGGTTCTCCATTATAAGGAACACAACCCTCAAATCTTCCAGGGATAGGATTATACCTTAAAGCCTGGGTGCAGCCCACTTCAGAACTGAAATAACCCCACAGAGTCAGTTCTTTCATCATACTGAAATAGAGGGCATCACTTTTTTTCTCCCGGCTTGCTTTATCCAAATCAACAAAAAGCTGAAAACGCTCCTGGTCATTGAGCTGCATAAATCCTTTCGAAAAGCTTTGTTTAGCCTTGTTTTCTATTTCACTAATCCCTTTATAAAAAGTGTTGGCTTCTTCACTACTGTAACAATCCGTGATAATAGTTTTCATAAAAGCGCCAACCCCCGCAGCTTTGGCACCCGGAGAATCTTTACTTGTCGGGATGATGGTTTCTCCTACTTCGTCTAAAAAAGCGACCTCTTGATCGGAGAAGAGTAGCGCTTCTTTCTCAATTTTCTTACAGCCGGCT
>JBLHJZ010000399.1:0-5076 GCA_047619515.1 Saprospiraceae bacterium
AAAAACTGACCGGTGTAGTAGTTCGTATTACCGAGCATGATCAGCGCAATCTCCTCTCCCTGTTCTTCGATTATCTTTTCGATATCTTCTGATCTGATTATCTCTTCTCCTTCTCTGGATTTTAATTCTATCAAACTTTCCTCCGGGTCATAGCCATGAAACTGAATCTGCGAAGCTACCGCATATTTATCGGAAGGAAATGCATCGTACTCGATGAGAATTTTATTTCGCTTTGCTGTCGGCCGGTAAAAAGAGACCATCATCAAATGAAGGTTAACGGTAAGGGTATTCATCACGACCACTTCCATTGGTTTTGCGCCCACTACTTTTGCCATCGCTTCGGTCAGAAATTCATGGTAGGGCAACCAGGGGTTTTTGGCATGAAGGTGCCCTTCGACGCCGTAATTTTCCCAATCTGATAATTCTTGTTCGATAGCCGCCCTGATAGATTTGGGTTGCAAACCTAAAGAGTTCCCGCAGAGATAAACATAAGGTGTCCCGTCTTTTTGTATGGGTAAGTGGAAGCGTGTTCTAAAATCCTTTAGCGGGTCGGCAGCGTCCATTCTTTTTGCGAAGGTGAGGGTGTTTTCGTAGTTCATTTTTTCTTTCTTTCTTTTTGCAAGTTGAAAACTTGCTTTTATTTGATTCTTCCAAGTTGCCGCTGCGCTTAGGTACAGGGTTATTTTTTGTCAATTTTTAAGCGCTTTTTCAGTTCGTCGTCGAATTCGACACCCAGCCATTTCAATACATTATCTTCCCAAATGTCCTGGTATTGTTTTTCGTTAATGATCCCTTCTTCTTTGGCGAGGTCTAAAATCTTACCGGGATAGGATGCCTGAGGGGCGCTTTCCATTTCGCCAAGTGGATAAGGATCATCCAGTCCCATGATAATTTGATCCGTTCCGTTTAGCCTTTTTACCATCAGCTCCAATGAAAAAGTATCATGAACCAGCGTGTCAAAAAAGATATTGGGATGCCCTACCGCTTTTCTTGGGTGAGTCATTCCTTTAAATAAATCGGGACGGCCGTCGAAGCCTTGTATCCGTCGGCCTAAGTTAATCTGAGCTAACTGGCCTCCATGTGCAAAGCAAACCCTGATATTCGGGTATTTAATTTGGTAGCCATTAAGGGTGTAAAAATGATAAGCATCTGCACATTGTGCCAGCATCCAGACGAGATGAAATCGCCAGGCAGTATTTTCTAGTTGTATAAATTTTTCTCCATCATAAGGATGGATCTCTATCGCTAATTTGTATTTATTTGCCAGTTCGAGAATCGGTATAATATCCTCATCGAAGATACATCTCCAGGTACCGATAGAGTCCATAAAGTGCGTGGGCAGACACAAGACCTTTAAGCCTAACTGTTCTACGCAGCGTTCTATTTCCCAGAGTGCGCCACGTATATAACCGGAATGTACCACAAACCCACAGGTGAATTTATCCGGATGGTCGTGTTGGACTTTTGCATTAAAATCATTTTGAAATCGGAGCACCCTTTTCATTTCTTCCAGACGAAGACCATTGCCGTAAAGCTGCGAGAGATTGAGGACTACGGCATGGTCAATCTTATTGTGTTCCATCCACTCCAGTTTTTCATCGAGGAAGAAGCTGGAATGCGTCACCGGACGTTTCCAATTTTTTTGCAACATGAATTTACGATCCTCGTCGACCCAGAAGATTTCTTTTTCCTTCATGAAGCTTGGAATTTCTTCGGGGTAAGGGAGTAAGTGGGAGTGGCCGTTGATGCGCATGATTTGATTAACTGGTTAATTAGTGAATTGGTTAATTAGTTGTTCGCCTGGTAGGACAAGTTAAAAACTTGTCTTTATTCCATACTTCCAAGTTATCCCGACGTAAAGTCAGGACTAAAGTTGAAAGTGCTTAGTTGTGTTTAAAATTAAAATCCAATTGGTCTTTTAATTCTTGAGGCAACTCCGGTAATTCTGATCTTGGGATCAGTAACGTCGAGATGCCATGAAGGTCTTTAAAAATATGATGCTTCTCTGCGGTTTTGTGTAAGTAGCCATGGCCGGAAGAACCTCCTGTTCCAATTTTATTACCGATCATCCGCATGACCATCTGGGCATGACGATATCTCCAGGTCGTCAGCGCTTCGTCGATTTCGATCAGGGTGACCAGGAGTTTAAATGGCAAATGAAGTATGGGTTCGTCGCGGTAGAGATTGATAAATAATGCGGCGATAGTAGCATCATAACTTAATCGCAGCTCTCCGTCTTTTATTCGTTGCTCATGTGCTTCTCTATTCAATACGGCATGAAAATAGGTATCGGTTCCCCCTAACATCTTGAGTCGCATTTCTTTTTCTTCCACAGTCAAATAGGTTGTTTCCGTAATCGCTTTTTGTTCTTTTATCAGCATACGATCCAGCGCCTTTTTATACTCCTCCAGAAAATTAAAATCACCAAAGTCTATAAAAGGTGTTCTTTCGAGCCAGTCTTCTACTGCTTCAAATAATGAAGTTGCCTCTGCTACATCTTTTAGGCTTTTCTTTTTATTTTTATCAAAAACAACATCGTATTTTTCACCATTGTATGTAATACGGTGCTCTTCTCCAAGACCGAGCAAATTTTCTACCATCCTAAACTGATAGCTCTGGAAGCCCGAAGCCGGGAAAAGATAATTTCGAAAATCTAAAAAATCCAGTGGTGTCATCGTTTCCATAATCCGGATCTGACTGATCAGGAGTTTTTGGATTTCATTTACGCGCTCTAGTCTGGAAATCGCAATGCCTATACTTCGTGGATGAACCCGTTTTTTTCGAAACAGATCCAAAACGGATTCCAGTTCATGGATGATCTGCTTAAACCAGAGTTCGTATGCCTGATGAACAATGATAAACAACATCTCGTCGTGTGCCGGCTCATCGTCCAGTTCAGCACTCTTCAGCTTTTGGGCGGTCAACAACTTATCTAAACCCAGATAGTTGTTATAATGTACAGTGGCATATTTTTTTGATTCGTCTGACATATGTATGTTTTTAGTACCGCAGACTTTAGCCTACGCATTTTATTTACAGGATAAAGCCTGTTTTACTTATAATTGAAAATCACCTATTCTTTGCTTGATAGCATTTGCCCCGTTTTGCAAGATAGCTACATAGTTTTTTATTTTTTCTTCCTGAAACCGGATCGCCGGCCCTGCTGCACTTAATGCTGCGATTACCTGATCATTTTGATTAAAAACCGGAACGGCGACGCAAATCAAGCCGAGTTCCAATTCCTGGCGATCGATGGCATAACCGAGTGTTCTGATTTCTTCGAGTTCTTTTTTTAAAATCGTTTTTTTGGTTATTGTAAATTCAGTATTGGCTTTAAATTCTATTTTTTTTAGGGTCTGACTTAAATCAAAATCACTAAGATGAGCCATTAGCGTTTTGCCAAGGCCAGAACAATACGCAGGACTCGAAGTACCAACTACGGAGTTCAATTTTAAACCTTTGGGGCTTTCGATTTTATCGACCATAAAGACCTGGCTGTCTTTTAAAATCCCGAGGTGAACGGTCTCGGTGATCTCCGCAGCGACTTGTTCCAATACAGGGTGGGTCTGGCTGACAAAGGCACTTTGGATAGATACCCGGTTGCCGAGTTCAAATAATTTTAAGCCAAGGCTGTACTTTTCAGATCCCTGATCTTTGCGTAAAACGCCCAGCGATTCCATAGTCGCTAACATACGATAGGTCGTACTTTTATTGGCTCCGATTTCTTTAGCCAATTCACGGACGCCCCATTCCGGTTTGGTGGTATTGAAATAGTCCAGCAGGTTAAATGCTTTGGCTATTGAGTTATTTAGTGATTTTATGTTTGTCATTTTAAAATTAAAAACTGACCACTCCCGGGGTTTCGGCTAACAGAAGATTGAAAGACATTGATTATTATTTGTTGCGAAAAATCCATCAAGTCGGTATACCTTTATCACCTTTCTTTCTTACTATACTTTAAATAATCTCATTTATTTTGCGGGCTCTTCGCTGCGGCAAGTTACCCCTTCGATTCACTTCGTTATCTCAGGCTAAACTTGAAAGAGTAAGCTAAACAATATTTAAACTAACTTTTCCAAGGCCATCAGCATGCGCTGCTACTTTTTGACCTTGTTTTATAAAAACTGCCGTAGTCGCTGCTCCTGCAAGAATGATTGCTCCTTTGTTTAAAATCTCTCCGTTTTCCCGCGCCAATCTGGCTGCTGCCACAAACGATTCCCAGGGGTTTCCGAGGATCGCATTGGAGTTCCCTTTTTCTACTTCCTCCCCGTCAAAACTCAATGACATTTTAACATCCTGAATATTCGTATCGGCTGGTAACCAGTCTCCGTGCGTAAATCCTGCTGACGAACAATTGTCTGCGACCACATCTTCGAGGGAGAATTTAAAATTCTGATATCGGGAATCTATGACTTCAATCGCCACAGCTACTCCATCGACATAGTCTTTTGCGTTTGCTAAAGTGATGGTCTGATCTATTGTTTTGGAAATGCGGAAAGCGATCTCCGGTTCGGCACGGGGATGAATAAAATCTTTGATCGCTAATGCACTCCCGTTATTATAAAACATCTTGTCGGTGAGTCGTCCCCAGATCATATCGTGGACGCCCATTTGTTCCATTTTGGCTTTACTGGTGAAGCCTAGTTTTAGGCCCAATAATTTTTCGCCTCGTATATATCGCCGGGCGATAGAGATGCTCTGAATAGCGTAGGCTTGTTCCAAATTGATGGCTGTGCTATTGCTGATTTGCTCCGTTGCTTTGGCCTTGTAAGAAGCCAGGTCGAGGGTTTCTGCTATTTGGTTGTAGTTCATTTTAAGATTATTCGTTTCAATAAATGAAACGGTGTTTTATTTAATACATCAAATTAAAAGAAAAAAACTGTGGAATCCCAATCTTTTTTAGTATTTATTTTCAAGTCTTGCCACCAATCTCGTATATAATCGTTTCTGTAGCCGGGAATTAAGAATCGGCTTAAGAACCTGTCCTTTAGCATTTCATAATTCTTCTGACACTTTTTTTCCCGACGAATCGGGATCATGGACATCGAAAAAAAAGTGCCCAAAAATTCTAGTCCA
>JBLHJZ010000400.1:0-5076 GCA_047619515.1 Saprospiraceae bacterium
CCGTACCAGTATTCGGAATTCTCCGTATCATTTACTTTTCGATAACACTCAGCTATATTGATTTTAGCTCCAGCGTCATCTCCTTTTTGTAAAATTTCATTATAAACCTGGATCGCTTCCTGATAGTCGAGGGCATCCATGTGTTGTTTTGCACGTTTCATTTTAGAAAATTGTGCAGTAGACACGTTGCAGGCAAGAGCAGTAATAACAACTGCGAATATCACTTTTTTAATATTCATTTTGTACAGTTTTTAAATAATCGCTAAGGTTAAGTATTGGTTTAAAAATATCTTGGAGTTATGGCTTTCTTCGTTATATAGTCAAACTCATAACTAAGCATGATTTCAAATGATCCTTTCGCCGGACTCTGAAGTTTTGTCAAGGTATAATCATAGGCCGCACCAATTCTCAGACCATTAGACAGATAGTACGCTGCCCAAAAATCTACAGAATCAAAAGAGCTGCTATCATCAGTAATGGCTTCTATCGCTGACCGGAAAGAGGCTCCTACCCACAGTGTTCTATAAAAAAAGAAGGAAATATCAATATCAAATTCTGTAGGAGAGCCTATATTTTGATAAGCTTCATCTCTATTATTAGCGCTAAATAATCCAACAGTTTTGACCATTAATGATGGTTTAAAAATAATAGCATCTCCTTTTACCGGGATTGCAGCACCAGCATTGAAGAAAAAGTGACGATATTGTTTAGCCCATTGAGGGGTATTAACCTCTTCTACCCGCAGGTCATATTCAATCAAATGTGGTATACCCGCACCGAGGTAAAATTTCTCGGTTGAGAAATAAAGTCCTGCTCCAAAATTAGGTAACAGGTAACTGGGTGACATTTCTGAAAAGGCATCATCCTGAACATCCTGAAGGTTTAGTTCTGACCAATCCGCACGCCAGCTGATTATGCCTCCCTGTACACCAACTGCTAAGCGAGCTTTTCCAAAAGGAATACGATAGGCATAGCTTACGTTTGCGGTCGTCATTTTAGTGGGCCCGATTACATCATTGACTGCACTAAAACCCAGGCCCACTCTTTCGTTTTTCAATGGCGAGTGAATTGAAAAGGTCTGTGTCCTCGGCCCGCCTTCTATTCCCCACCATTGAGTACGATGCAGAAGAGAAATAGCCATATGGTCTTTTGCTCCGGCATAAGCGGGATTGAAGGCAAGACTGTTAAACATGTACTTTGTAAACATTGCGTCTTGCTGTCCAAAGGAAATGGCACAAAAGGCCATAAAAATTACGAATGTGTATATTTTCCTCATAATAATTCAATAATCTGGTTATGACAACGATAAAGTATTATGTTGTCTGAGTTAATGCTAGGAATATTAAACTCAAAAATAATGCTAGGATTATATCATACCTTAATAGTATCATAAAAACCTATAAGTCAATATTTTATAAATAATTCTTTATCTTCCTAAATAAACATAGCCTGTGTTCGATATCCCGGTTCCGGTATCAAAGACATAATAATAAGTCCCATCCGGGAGGTCTAAACCCTGCCACGTGCCACCCCAATCGTTTTGATAGCTATTTACTTTCAAAACCTGATTACCCCAGCGGTTGAAGACATAAAGCGTATGATCAGGAAAGTCCTCAATACCATTGATCCTGAAATAATCGTTGACGCCATCACCATTTGGAGAGAATGCATTAAATATCTCAAACCCTTCTGAAGGACAGATTACGGTCACTGTAATCGTTGCGGAGTCACATCCCATCTGATTGCAAAGCACATAGGTAATCGAATCATTCCCGCAATAATCTTCATTGGGCACATAGCTTATCGTACAATCGAGATTCGAAAAAGCTGTACCATTCATAGGTCCAATCCCACCGGAAGCCACTGGCAAAGCGAAGAAATTAGTGATAATCAGATTTGCAGGAATACTGTCATTAGCACAAGCATCAATAATTACTGAGGTATTTTGAGTGGTAGTATCTACATCATCAAAAGCTATTGGCGTATTCAATATTACTTCTTCTTCTTCGACAGTAATAATAAAAGTAGTCGTATCACAGATTCCGAATTCATCACAGATCACAATACATATACTATCGGTGCCTCCCGCTACCGGGCTGGCCAGGATACAATAGCTAGTAGCATCAATTATAAAATCAATGGCGTCGCCAGAACCACCCGGACAAATATTTTCGATACTTACTATATTTCCGGCTAACTCAGTAGTGTCAACGCAATAGGTTGGCGAAAGACTAAGCCGGATGGTATCAAATAGGGTGGAAGATTCCGGAGCGAGGACGCATACGATAGCTATTGTAGTATCTACATTCCCGAAATTATCTGTGAGATAGATGCAAGCGGTATCTTTCCCGATATCCAAGGCATCATAACTGATACAAAAATTAATTACATCCAAATCAAAAAAGGCCGCCGTGCCTGAGCTTCCTATACAACCATTTTCTATATTTACTACAGGCCCTAATAAATTGGACTCATCCCAATCACAGAAAGATGCTACTTCATTTACATATAATGTATCATAATAATAATGAAGCCCGATTGCCCTGACGGTAACATTGATATTCGTCGTATCGCAGTTATTCAAATCATCACAGACTACAAAACAGCCCATATCAGTTCCTAAACTACTCAAGCCTGTATAATCCACACAGTAAGTATTTTCATCAATAGAAAAACCAGCGAAGATACCGGAGCTCCCTGGACAAATATTGTAAATGGTATCCACGGTACCCATAAAAACAGATAAATCGGCACACCATTGCGCTCCTTCTCCTACAAAAATAGTATCAAAAATTTCCTGTGCCCCTAAAGCAGATAAAGCATTGATAATCAGGTAAGTAGTATCACAAACACCAAATATATCACAGGCTACTATACATGCGGTATCACTCCCCATTGCCAATCCCGTGAATTGTACACATGAATCACCATTGACCAATAGAAAATCAACCTCAGCGGAAGGACAGATATTTGTCACAGTACTAACACTTCCCGGTAATTCGCTAAAATCCATACAGTAAATCCCGGATTGGTTTACAAAAACTATATCGCTTATAGTTTCCGCCTGGGCACAGGAGGCTATTATGAATGTAGAATCAGTCGCTCCTGTCGCACTCTCTGTAATAATGAGTTCTGTAGCTCCAGAGTTGATAAACAATAATGTCCCTTGTGGAATATAAATATCTGATTGAATAAGTGTATTGACGGTATTAATCGTCAGCACATAAATAGACATATCTGAATAGGTGAAGCCGGCTGTACCTCCTGAAATAGTCTGAAACGTCGCATCTAAAACCCAATTGCCTGTGGGATCCCAGACATTCATACTATCAACCAACTCTTGCATAGAATTGAAAGGAGAAGAAAATATGGATGTATTTATCGTCCAGGATTGGAGGATATACGGGCCTAGATTTCCTTGCCCAAACAAACCGGTGTAGCTATAAAAATTGGACGTATCAAAATCACATCCGGCTATTCCATTGGTATAAGCCACACCATTGGTAGTAAGCTGATAGTTGCTAATTTCACCAATCGGGACACCTATGCAAATTTCTACTGCAAAGGAACAATCAGCCAATTCAAATCTTAATGAATCATCAAGATTTAAAATAGTGTCCCCAAAAAGGGGATAAAAAGTATTCTCTCCGAATAATGCAGTATTCGTTCGCCCTTGCAAATTTGAAGGAGAGGCAACAATCAAAAAAATAGGAACTGTGAAACATAGTAGAAATATTTCTCTCATACTGTACGTGTTTGAACCAAACTTTTACATTCTTTCATAGATTTGGTTGCAGTTTAAAGGAAAATATCAATAGAATGGGCGCAAATAGTGAGTTAAGTATCGGTATTTTTGATACTATATTGTAACTCTTTTAAAATAACCGAAAATCATGCCAATTACATTAAAATAATTTTTCATGTGGGGCAAAATAGCTTCATACATTTTACTACTTTTTATACTTGATGGCTCTAATTAATATTTTATATTAAAATCAATTTGTTTTCACCTGTAAATCAATTTGTTAAACATTTTATTTTAGCTTATTTTGTATATTATTACTTCATCAATCCAATAATTAAGAAAAAGTTAAAAAAATAGCACATTTACAGTGGAAATGGAGCTGCTCGGAATATTTTGATATTATCAACGTAATAGGAGGAATTACGTTGAATTAAGCTAATAAACATGCAAGTTGACACGCCGCTAGACATTTGTGGGTAATCAGCTCCTCCTTTAGTAGGTTGGGAGGCGGTCTTAGCGATTTAGCGTTAGTAATAGACATGGCAATCGCAAGATTTTCCTACGATTTTAAGTTCAAGCCCAAGCTCAAGTATCAAGTTCAAAACCAGGAAAATTAAAGCTGCTCGGGGTCAAATTTGAACTTGCGCTTGATTCTTGAACTTGAACTTTATAATAATCAGGTTAATACTCAATCTTGCAATCGCTATACCAGTATAGAAGTGCTACACAAATAGGTCAAGGATAATTAATCCACCGATTATCAGACTGGCGACTCCATTTGTCGTAAAAAAGGCCAGGTTGATTTTACTCAGGTCATTAGGCTTGACTAAAGAATGTTGATAAACTAATAACATTAAAAACAAGATAGTTCCTGTCCAGGAAAGCCAGCTAAATTCCGGATAGGTAGCTGCCAGAAAATAGTTGCCGGCCAGTAATAACAAAGCAGTAAAGACGTGAAGGAGACTGGAAAGTCTCAGAGAGTTTTTCTTTCCTAAAGTCGTCGGGATAGAATGTAAATCCATAGCTTTATCAAAACCCTCGTCCTGAAGTGCATAGATGATGTCGAACCCGGCAACCCAGAAAAAAACACTAAAAGAATAAAGTAAGGGAATCAAATCAAATCCGCCACCTACTGCCAGATATGCTCCTATTGGTGCCAATGCCAGTCCCATTCCCAATACAAAATGACAAAGGAAAGTAAAACGCTTTGTATAACTATAGATCAATATGACCAATAAAGCTACAGGAGATAACAAAAAACATAAAGGATTAATAAACCAGGTCGTTGCAATAAATAAAAGGCAATTGATCACTACAAACAGCAGTGCAGA
>JBLHJZ010000401.1:0-5064 GCA_047619515.1 Saprospiraceae bacterium
ATATGAAAAATTGACAGCTTTTAGCATTTATTAATTGGCTGTTAGCTTCCTTTTATTGCGAGGAAAATACCCGTTAAAAGGAAGCTAACAGCCAACGGCCAATAGCCAATAGCATTTTTAGTCAAATGAATCCGGTAACAAGTTCAAACATACACTTAAAAAACTTGGTGAAAAGGAATACAATTTTAATCTTTGCATGCTGAAATTTCCAAATTTGGACAAAAATAAGTTATTTCTTCTACTTGAAAGCGTTTAGATTGGAATTTACGAACCTTCAGTAACACCCTTCGTTCAAAAATTAGATGACTGACAACTTTATTTATGGGTTTTAACTTTTTATACCATTTTGGCCGCTATTTAATGATGCTCCGAACGTCTTTGGCACGGCCGGAGCGATTTTCTATGTATTGGAAAGAAGTCATGCGGCAGATGAATGACATCGGCGTGGGTTCGGTAATCATTGTTGTATTGATAGCCGTATTTATCGGGGCGGTGACAGCAGTCCAGTTTGCCTACCAATTGCAGGATAGTTTCGTGCCGGCGTACTACATCGGGTATATTGTCAGGGACAGTACGATCATTGAATTAGCGCCGACGATCACTTGCCTGGTACTGGCAGGTAAAGTAGGATCAAATATAGCAGCAGAGATCGGAGGGATGCGACAAAAGGAACATATTGATGCGATGGAGATCATGGGGGTGAATACGGCAGCTTATCTGATTTTGCCCAAAGTCATTGCAGCAATGGTCGTTATCCCTTTACTGGTTTGTATTGCTTGTTTTGTAGGTATTATGGGTGGTTATCTTGCAAGTGTACCAACCGGGCTAATCACAGATGCAGAATATACCAGAGGGGTGCGTTCCTTTTTTGTCGAATATTATGTGTTTATGATGTTCGTAAAAGCGATAGTTTTTGCCTTCATCCTGACAACGGTCTCGGCCTATCAGGGCTTTCATGTGAAAGGTGGAAGTATTGAGCTGGGGCAGGCCAGTACACAAGCTGTAGTATATAGTGATATTTTAATTTTATTGGCGGATTACCTGATTGCTATCTTGTTGACGCAATGAATCAGGGGTGAGAGGAGAGGGGTGAGGAGTGGTTATACTTAAATTTTACAGAAATGATCAGAGCAGAAAATATATTCAAATCTTTTGATGATGCAGAAGTCTTAAAAGGCATTTCTCATACCTTTGAGAATGGCAAGACCAATCTTATTATTGGCCGAAGTGGTGCTGGTAAAACAGTTTTTCTAAAATTGTTGGTCGGTTTACTCCAACCTACTTCCGGTACGATCTGGTATGATGATGTCAATTTTTCTGAACTGAATAAAAAACAAATCCGAGCCATCCGGATGGAGGTCGGAATGCTGTTTCAGGGTTCTGCACTTTTTGATTCGCTTAGCATCGAGGAAAATATCCGTTTTCCGCTCGACATGTTTACTAAAAAAACCAAAAAGGAAAAACTCGACCGCGTCAACTATTGCCTTGATCGGGTCGATCTGAATGGTGTCAATGATAAGTATCCTTCTGAGGCAAGTGGAGGTATGCAAAAACGGGTAGGTATTGCCCGTGCTATCGTCCTCGAACCCAAGTACCTGTTTTGTGATGAACCGAACTCTGGTCTCGATCCCAAGACCTCTATCGTCATCGATGAACTCATCAGAAGCATCACCCGCGAAAATAATATCACCACTATTATCAACACGCATGATATGAATTCTGTGATGGAGATCGGTGAAAATATCGCTTTACTTTATCACGGTGATCTGGTCTGGACTGGCCACAAGGACGAGGTTTTGAACAGTGATAATGAAGTCCTTCAGGATTTTATATTTGCTTCTCCTTTCCTCCAGCGTCTTCGGAAGTCAGCGCTGTCCAATGGTTAGGATTTAAGATTTAAGAATAAGGATTTAGGATTAACTAATCTTTGGCTTATTCAACCAGCCCAATTCCTCAATACTAAATTTACAATCCTCAATCCTAAATCTACATTCCTCAATCCTCAGTTTCCGGTTTTACTGCCTTATACATGTTTTCTACCTGCGCTAAGGTAAAATTGCCTCTAAGCCCGTTTTGGAAAGTATACTCATGATCCCCCTGAATCACGAGATGATAAAACCCATAAAAACGGGTCAACGAATCGAGTTTGTTTTCAAATATAAAACCATCAGAATTTTCCTGGATGACTTTAGAAAACAGGCGATTACTTTTTACTTCAGCCAGTTTATTAGCTTTAAGCGTAGCCACATCAGGGGTGGAAGCCTGAGAAGACCAGATCTGCACCTCGTAATCATCTTTTTTTACGGTGACCCCCTGTTGAGAAATCCAATCTTCTTTCTTTACATCAGCACTATCCGGTGCCATGATTTTGAGCGGCACGCCATATTGCATCAAATCCAATTCCTGATAATTTGAAATTGGATCATTTGTACAGGCTGTTAGGATTAAACAGAAAAATAAAAGAAAACTAAATAATCTCATAATAAAAGTTTTTGTAATTTTGGTTGAATGCTTTGTGGTCTGCAAAGTACGCGTAAAATTAATAGAAAAAGGAATATGCAAATAGAGATATGTACGAATTCTTTTAGATCTGCAAAAATAGCAGCGGCCAGTCACGCCAACCGGGTGGAACTTTGTCAAAGTTTGGAAGTCGGGGGCATCACTCCTTCTGCCGGAGATATCAGGCTTACCGTAGCATTAAAGGAAAGCTTTGATTTTGAAGTGCATGTGCTTATCCGCGCAAGGGGAGGGGATTTTTGTTTCAACCCTGAGGAATATGAGGTGATGAGACAGGATATTTTGTTTTGCAAAGATAATGGAGTAGACGGTGTGGTAATCGGCGGTTTGACGACAGATGGAAATATTGATATCGCGGGGATGAAAAAACTAATGGACGCAGCAGGGGAGATGACCGTGACTTTCCATAGGGCTTTTGACTATGTAAATGATCCTTTTTTAGCCTTAGAACAACTTATTGATTTGGGATTTGCCCGTATCCTGACTTCCGGACAAAAGAATACAGCGATAGAAGGAAAGGAGATGCTAAAGAAGTTATTGGAATTAGCTGTCGGCAGGATCACTATTATGCCCGGTGGTGGTGTCAATGAGGATAATATAAAAGAGTTGGTCAGCTATACCGGTGCCAAAGATATTCATTTTACCGCTAAAGAAATGATCAAAAGTCCTTTCCAGAAAAGTAGTGAAGCGGCCATGAGTACTGCTGGCATTCCGGAGTATGACTATTGGTTGACGAATGGGATGAAAATTGAGGAGATAAGAAATAGGATTAAGTAAGTATTTGAATTTCTGACATCAAGCATGAGTCATCCCAAATTATTTTTGACGCTGAAGGACGCTGATTTCTATGATTTTTTATGCTGAATAGCGCTGAAAGCGCTATTAAAAAACATAATTTTAACATAATAATCAGCGTCCTTCAGCGTCGAATAAATAGTAATCTATCTCTTCACCTTCACCCCACAGCCAATCGCCTTAGTCACGCTCGGATCAGGTTTCTCTCCTTTTTTCAGTGCAGCAATTGCATTTTCCACGTACCGTTCCGTCACTTTATCAGGATCATTAGGACTGTTGTCAATTGCACCAATATATTCGACGACCCGATCTTTTGAGAGTAGAAAAACATGGGGTGTTTTAGTAGCGCCGTATTTCGGAAAAACTTTTTGACCTTCATCAAAAACATAAGGGAAGGCAAATGCTTTTTCCTTTGCACGAACAACCATATTGTCAAAACTATCACCGGGTTTTACATCAGGATCATTTGGATTGATGGCAATGACCGGATAGCCATCTGTGGCAAATTTTTCGTGAAGGGCAATGATACGGTCTTCATAAGCTACCGCATAAGGGCAAGTGTTGCAGGTAAAAACGACGATATACCCTTCGGCCTCCGGGATGTTGCTCAGACTAAACATTTTTCCATCTACATTTTTTAAGCTAAAATCTTCTGCTACATCTCCGATAGTATAGCCTGTCAATGGCACTGCCACTGTTTCCGCTTTCGCTTCCTGCGTATTGCCTTCAAGGGCGGAAGGAGAGACATTCACGTTAGCCTGAGCTACTTCGGAGTTGGTAGAATCTGTCTGGCAGGCAGTAAATATACCTACCGAAAATATCATCAAAAGGAGTACGTTTTTCATTATTAATAAGTTATAAATGGTTTGAGAATAATATTGAGTTCATCAAATGTTTCAAAAGATTGTTCATGAAAAGCACGTTGGTCTTTATGATAAACCAGGGTTGCTGGTATTGCGCCGGACCACTCTTCTGCTATTTTAGGAATCCAGCTATTCGCATCACCATCACTAAGTACGACCACTTCAGATTGCAGTTGCTTTTCTTTTAAAAATGGAATAAGTTTCTTTTCGATCTGATTCGGGAAGTCAAGGCTGATTAGCAGTACTTTAACTTTTTTCCCTTTATACCTATTGTGTAATTCCTCAAAATAAGGCAATTCCGCCACACAGGGCTTACACCAGGTCGCCCAAAAGTTAATAACATAGGTAGTGTCATTTTGTTTTTCGAAAAGCGGAACTAAAGCTTCGAAATTATCATAAATCACAGGTGCCTGGTAGAAGTACTCCGTGTTATCCTCCTGGGGAGTTTGAGACTTAGCACAACTTAGCGCCAATAGTAGTAATAAGCTGGCCGGGAAAAATAGTTTCATGAGAAAATAAGTTTACAGGTATTTGGTTGATAGATATTAATATTGTCTGATCATCAATGGTGCAATAATTTTCTTAGCGGTATGTTCGAC
This sequence comes from Saprospiraceae bacterium, assembly GCA_047619515.1. Taxonomy (GTDB): domain Bacteria; phylum Bacteroidota; class Bacteroidia; order Chitinophagales; family Saprospiraceae; genus JAHDHW01. Next base: position 4,775 of record JBLHJZ010000401.1, read on the forward strand.
TCCGCTCATAGGATTGGCTCAAGCTATCTTTTTGACGCGAATTATCACAAATTACGCGAATTTCTGATAATTAATGTTTGTAAAACATTAATTCGCGTAATTAGTGGAAATCCGTATCCACTAAAAAGAAATGATCATCAAGCGTTTACCAAAAGTTACCGAAGTGTTGGTCACAATACGTAAATATTATTTTTGATGCTATCAATTTGCTTACCGCTTTAGATATTTTATTAAACAGCCGTTTTATTTATCTTTGCAGCACAAAAATATAAACAATGAAAATCTTAAAC
>JBLHJZ010000402.1:0-5050 GCA_047619515.1 Saprospiraceae bacterium
GTTCTTAGTAAAGCGTAAAGTAAATATCGCCCGCTTCTGACTATACCTGTCTCTCCGCTTATTCTTTGCTCAAATTAAAAGAGAATCCCAAGCTGAAATGTGCAAAATGTCCAGATTCGCCTGGATTGAATAAAAGACCGTACTCCGGGCGAACCGCCCACTTGTCAAAATTATTGCTAAAAGCTGCCCCCAAATTAAAAGCAATTAAATCATCACAATTATTACAAAGCGTCATCAAATACTTAGGCGCAAAGGTGGTTTTACTTTTAAAATAGTGGGAAAAAGAAGGCGCATCATCGAAGCCCAGGTTGAAGACAATTTCTTTGATGGATAAAGAGGAGGAGATAAGGTATCTTTTGGCTTCAATAATAATGCGTTGCTGAATCAGCACACTTGGGCTTTCCTGCCCCAAAAGTTTAAATTGATTGGTGATTGTTTTTGGTGACTTGTTCAAAAGATTAGCATAGTCACTAACCTTATGGTATTCTTTATATTTTTTTTCCAGGAGTATTTTGAATTGCCGCAACAATTCCATTTTGGGCTCATTTTCTCGGATACAATAAAACTCTTTGTTAAATTGAAGGATATTCACCTCACCATGCCCCTCCAAAATCTTAACATATTTTGTCGGAGTGATAAAGGTCATTTAATTGGTATTGATAGGTATTAAAACTTCATCAACGGATAAATCAACCATACCATTGGTCACCCATAATAGGGAATAGAAGTTTGATTTCGAACTTTTTGTAGTTGAAAAAATCTCTTCTATATTTCTACATAATTTTAGAACAGCAAAACTATTGTTGAAAGAATTTTCCAATATGCTCTTTTTTTATTTTAGTCATTTCCACTCTGAGAGCGGACTCGCATACACCACGCAGCGAGAGGCCTAATATACCAATTATTGAGTGAATATTTACTATTCCAAATTTCCCGATTACATGTAAATACTTCCCACGGTTACTTTTTTGACAATAAACTTTATTGAATTTTTGAGAATGGGTCTTCTCAGGAATTCATCCGCAATTCCTCATTCTTAATACTTAATTTTTCACTAGCTTTTTTCTCAATCCACTTCCGCGCATTCACAAAAGCTTCCACCCAAGGCGAAACTTCATCGATCCTGCCTTTCGGATAATAGGCCCAATTCCATTGGAAAGTGGAGCGCTCAATATGTGGCATGGTTACGAGGTGGCGACCATCTGCGCTACATAACATAGCGGTATTATAATCACTGCCATTTGGATTAGCAGGATATTCTTTATAACCATAGCGGCCAACAATATTGTATTGATCTTCTGACAATGGGAGATTAAATTTACCTTCGCCATGAGATATCCAAACGCCGAGTTTAGTACCCGCGAATGTGGACAACATCACGGAAGTGTTCTCTTCTATTTCTACGGAAGTGAAAGCGCTTTCGTGTTTATGAGAATCATTATAATGCATTCTGGAAGGTTGCTCATGCTCCGGATTGATGAGGTCGAGTTCCAGGAATAATTGGCAACCATTGCAGATACCGACGGAAAGCACATCATCGCGCTGGAAGAAATTTTCGAGGGCGACTCTAGCTTTTTCATTATACTTAAATGCTCCGGCCCATCCCTTGGCAGAGCCTAAAACGTCGGAGTTTGAAAAGCCACCGACAGCACCAATAAACTGGATATCTTCTAAAGTTTCCCGACCAGAAATCAAATCGGTCATGTGCACATCTTTGACATCAAAACCAGCGAGATACATCGCATTGGCCATTTCCCGCTCGGAATTGGAACCTTTCTCCCGGAGGATAGCCGCCTTTGGCCTTGGCTTGGAAGCATCGATCGTCGGGCGCTTTCCATTAAAATGTTCAGGGAAGATATAGGCTAAAGGTTGATGGTTATAATTATTATAACGCTCCGTGGCTTTCGTCAAACCAGATTGCTTTTGATCCAACAGAAAGGAAGTTTCATACCAGGCATCTCTCAATTCCGCTACGTCAAAGTTATAACTTTCTGTTCCGCTAGCAATTTTCACACTTTCCGTTTCTACTACTTTTCCGATATTAAAAAAGGAAATACCCCGGTCTCTTAAAACCGTTTCGACAGTAGCATCCGTCACCTGGAAAATGATACCGGAATTTTCTGAAAAAAGGAGTTTGATGGTATCCTCTTCGTCGATCTCCGTAAGGTCAATCTCTGCGCCAAGTTCATTGTCTGCAAAACACATTTCCAATAAAGTCGTCAACATCCCCCCGGAGGAAATATCGTGCCCGGCGAGTATTTTATTAGCTTTTATTAAATCCTGAATCGTATTGAAAGCTGTTTTAAAATAAGCGGCATCCAATACGTCGGGAGCTTCGACGCCGATTTTATTTTGTACCTGTGCAAAAGAAGAACCACCGAGTTTATAGGTATCTTTTGAAAGATTGATATAATAAATATCCCCGCCTTCCTTTTGTAAAACCGGTTCGACTATTTTCATAATATCATCACAATTCGCACCGGCAGAAATAATCACGGTACCTGGAGCGATGACTTCCTGATCCGGATATTTTTGTTTCATCGAAAGGGAATCTTTTCCAGTGGGCACGTTGATCCCGAGTGCGATTGAAAACTCGGAAACTGCTTTGACAGCCTCATACAAACGGGCATCCTCGCCTTCGTTTTTGCAGGGCCACATCCAGTTGGCAGAAAGGGAAACGGAGTGCAGCCCCTCTTTGAGTGGTGCCCATACAATATTCGTCAAAGCCTCTGCGATGGAATTGCGGGAGCCTGCTACGGGGTCGAGCAGTCCGCTGACCGGAGAGTGACCGATAGAAGTAGCGACACCTTCGTGGCTGTCATAATCCAGTGCCATGACGCCGCAATTATTTAAAGGTAGCTGTAATGATCCGGCACATTGTTGCTTGGCAACTCTACCGCCTACACAACGGTCGACTTTATTCGTCAGCCAATCTTTACAAGCCACTGCTTCGAGCTTTAAAACCGATTTAATATATTTTTGAATTTGATCGATATTGTATTCCACATCAGCATACTTTCGTTCCACGGTACGATCGTGCATATAGGTCGTCGGAGAGCTACCAAACATATCTTCCATCTTCAGGTCCATCGGTTTCTCACCCGATTTTTCAGATTCAAAAGTAAAGCGATGGTCATCGGTGGCCTCTCCTACCTGGTACATCGGCGAGCGTTCTCGGTCTGCGATTCTTTGCAATAGCTCAATATGATCTTTCGAAATCACAAGTCCCATTCGCTCCTGGGATTCGTTACCGATAATTTCTTTGGCAGATAAAGTTGGGTCACCGACCGGTAATTTATCCAATTCTATTTTACCCCCGGTATTTTCCACTAATTCGGATAGACAATTCAAATGTCCGCCTGCTCCGTGATCATGGATCGAGACAATCGGATTGATATCATTTTCGACCATTCCTCTGATCGTATTAGCTACTCTTTTTTGCATTTCAGGATTAGAACGCTGCACTGCATTTAGTTCGATTCCCGTTTCAAACGCTCCGGTATCTGCGGAAGATACAGCGGCACCTCCCATTCCAATCCGGTAATTGTCACCACCGAGGATTACAATTTTGTCACCTGCCCGGGGTTCATCCTTGAGCGCCTGATCTGCTTTTCCGTAACCGATCCCGCCAGCCATCATGATGACTTTATCATAGCCAAGGAGTCTCGCCTCTTCTTCATGTTCGAAAGTCAAGAGCGATCCTGAAATAAGCGGCTGCCCGAATTTATTGCCAAAATCAGAGGCGCCGTTGGAAGCTTTGATCAAAATATCCATCGGTGTCTGGTACAGCCAGGGGCGCTCTTCCATGCCGTGTTCCCAGAGGCGATCCTCTTTGAGTCGGGAGTAGGAAGTCATATAGACAGCTGTTCCGGCAAGCGGTAGAGAACCTTTTCCACCAGCCAGTCGGTCTCTTATTTCACCCCCTGAACCGGTGGCTGCTCCGTTGAAGGGTTCTACGGTTGTCGGAAAATTATGCGTTTCCGCTTTTAGTGAAAGTACTGCATCAAATTCCTTTTTTTCATAAAAATCCGGTACCTCCGGCCGTTTAGGTGCAAATTGTGTCACACGGGGTCCTTTGATAAAAGCGACATTATCTTTATACGCCGAAACGATATCATTGGGATTTTGCTTTGCCGTTTCTTTTATCATTTTAAAAAGGGAAGCCGGTCGCTCTTCTCCATCGATGACAAAAATACCATTGAATATCTTGTGGCGGCAGTGCTCGCTGTTGACTTGCGAAAAGCCGAAAACCTCCGAATCAGTGAGTGGTCGGGCGATGCTCTTTGATACGCCTTCGAGATAGGCCACTTCCTCTTCATTCAGCGATAAGCCTTCGGAAATATTATAGGCTCCGATATCGTGGATTTCCCGGACAGGCTCAGGCTGAATATTGATGGTAAAAATATCCTGATCCAGCTTCTCGTACTGCTGAAAGAGCATCGAATCAAAACTTTCTCCCGGCGCCATAGCATTAAACTCCTCGATCCGTTTTATCCCGCGGATCGCCATATTCTGAGTAATTTCCACCGCATTGGTACTCCAGGGGGTAATCATAGCTGCTCTTGGCCCTATAAATATCCCTTTGACTTTCTCTTCACTAATTTGAGATTGTTCACCGAATAGCCATACTAATTTGGTGATGTCTTCGCTGGATAGCGTAGCGGATATCCGTACTGCAAATACTTTTTCAGCGATGTTTCCGAAGAATATGATCATATTGAGAATGATTTGTACTTAGCTGATGAAATGAAAGTGCAAAGGTCTTTTTTTTCTTTGGAAAATGATAATTATTGGGGGGATAGTTCCGACGGAGTCGGAAAGTGATAGGTTCGATTTTAGATCGGACAGAGATAGTTCACCTTCGGTGAAAGTGATAGTCGCCTTCGGCGAAGTGATAGTTCTGACTTCGTCAGAAAGTAACGCCTCTATTTGGGCTAAGGACTATAATTTAATGTGTAGTAATTCAGCTCAATTCTGCACTGTCATTCTCTAAAAATATAATCTCCGCTGCCAAGGGCTGGCGATACTTCGCCGAAGGCGACTATCACTT
>JBLHJZ010000403.1:0-5035 GCA_047619515.1 Saprospiraceae bacterium
GGTGATGAAGATTTTTTCAAAGCTTTTAAAAAGATGGCTTATCCTGATCAAAACGATCTGACGAATATGGATGGTCATCAAATCCGCTTCGTCACTACCGAAGATTTTATCACTACGATCGGAGAAATAACCGGTAAAGATTTTCATTGGTTTTTCGATATCTATGTCCGCCAGGGCAGCGCACCTGTGCTTATCTCTGTAGTCGAAAAAGGCGAACTTCGACTCCGTTGGAAAACACGGAACAATCGCCCCTTCCCAATGCCAGTAGAAGTAAAACTCGGAGACACCGTCAAACGTTACGAGATACCCGCCGAAGGGCTGGTCATTCCTTTTAAAAAGGGAGACCGACCGGAAGTCGATCCTGATCGGTGGATTTTGATGGACGTGACGAAGTAGCATTTATTAACTTTAAAAAATACTAAGATTATGAAAAATTTACAACTCGTACTAACAAGCCTGTTATTGATGATTGCCCATTTGAGTATGGCGCAATTAGAAAAAGGAACTACAATGATTGGCGGAACTGCCGGTTTCGATTTACAATTCGAAGAAGGAGACAATCTATTCACCCTAACACTCAACCCAAGTATTGCCGTTTTTACAAGCAATAATCTTGCAATAGGCAGCAACTTAGGATTGACCTACTTGAAAAGTGGAGATTTTTCCACAACATTCTTAAACCTCCTTCCATTCGCCAGGTATTATTTTCTCGGCGGTAACGAAAAATCGGTTATATTCCTGGAAGGAAAAATCGGGCTGGCCTTAGCAAGCTTTGATAATGGTGGAGGTAGCGAATCAGAGTCCGCTTTTCAGTATGCCTTTGGGCCTGGGGTGTCTTTCTTCCTTACCGATAATGTATCCATAGATGCTATACTGGCTTATAACCATATTGGTGGAGATTTCGATCAGTCAAGCTTTGGATTAAATATAGGTCTCCAGGCGTTTTTGTTTAAGGGTGGTGAATAGGAGACTGGTGTGGGCAGGAAAACCGGCGTAAAACCCCGCAATATAAAACCCCGCAGGTTTTTACCAAAATTGCACGAAACAATAAACTAATATCTTCTGAATAAATCTTAAGCCTGCGGGGTTTGCTTTTCAAAAGTACGGTCTTTTGCGTTTTTTCCTGAAGCCACTTTTGAGCCTATCTCCTTAGACAAACCCAAGGGTTTTTGAAAACTCCCTGGGTTTTGCCTTGAGATAAACTTGCGCAGGGTTTGCTCGGGGTTTGTCCCGTTTTTTAGTAGAAGCAATTGCCTGAATACTGAAGCAATGATCCTGTTATCATTAATATCCCCTCTTTCTTGGAAGCCCGATAAGCAGTATTTTGATATGGAAGTTGTTTTAAAATTATTTATTTAAACTCTAATCAGAATCAGAGCGAAAGCTAAATAATGCAAACTCAACCAAGCTATAGATTTAGTTTCAAATTTAACAAGGAGAGCCTTAAAAGCATCAATCCAAGCATTGGTTCTCTCCACTGAAAAACGTTTTTTGTAATTGCCATCAATAGGTTCAGACATCACTAATGGAATTCCAATAAATTAGGATTTGCCTAACTTTTTAGATAGGAAGAGAGGAAAGTATTGTGTTGTGTTTCCTGTTTCAGTCAATTGGTGAATAAACTGGTTAAAAAATTTGCTGATGCACTTGTACGAGGTATCCTGCAGAAAAGTAATCTGCATCCCAGTTAAACATAACAGTTCCACCAATACAAGTTTTAGGTGCAACGTAGACTTTAACTCCAATTTCTAAAGGGACTCCCCAGTAATAAGAATTATGGTATACGGAGTTTATATTAAGGTCATTTGGTTTGATAACCTGACTTATCTTTTCACGATGTTTTGAGAAATTGACACCAGAAGCGAAATGGATAGAAGAGAATTCATCTGAAATCGCATAACCCCAAAGGCCGCTGACTTTCATCATCCGGTAGTCATAGTCAGATGCAAATAATTTATGCTCACCATATACGCCTCTCACAATAAAAACCTGTTGAGGAAATTCCAATTGCATTCCTAAGCTAACCATTGGATATACCTCACTAGAAATATCTCCATCTTCAGCACCCCAGCCAGCACTCAACCATAAATTTGATTTGCTGTCAGGAAGCAGGTCGCTTTGAGCAAAAAGACCGAAAGCAAGAAAAGTACAAACTGTGAGAATGATTAACTTTTTCATTATGATTAGTTTTATATCAACAATATATTGGGAAAGGAATTACAATACAATGCTTTTTGTCATTTAATGAGGATAATTTTAATCACTTTTGAAGCTGTTGGATAATGAAGATAGTTTTTTAACACCCTTTCACCACGCTACGCCAAAACCTAATCCCCAACCCCTACCACCAAATTCCATTTTTTACATATCTTTACCCCCATTATTCAATGACCAATGATAAAACGCCTCATCATAAAAAACTATGCGATTATCGAGGAGCAGGAAATCCTCTTCTCTGATCGCCTGACCATCATCACCGGAGAGACCGGAGCGGGAAAATCCATCCTGCTCGGCGCACTCGGGCTCATCATGGGAAAACGGGCCGATACCAAATCCCTCTACGATGAATCCAGAAAGTGTGTCATCGAAGGAGTCTTTGATGTGTCGAAATATGGCCTAAAAGCCTTTTTTGAAGAAAATGATATCGATTACGATGCGGAAGTAGTGGTCCGTAGAGAATTGACCCCGACCGGTAAGTCCCGTTCTTTTGTCAATGACACCCCTGTCAACCTCAAAGTATTGCAACAATTAAGTGGTGCCCTGATCGACCTGCATCAGCAATTCGATACCCTGGATATCCATAATGTGTCTTTCCAATTGCGGATGATCGATGCACTGGCAGATAATAAATCCTTGTTGGAAGAATACCAGGAAGAGTTTAAACAGTACCAGAGCGATAAACGGCGATTGTCAAAACTGGTCGTGCAAAGTCAAAATGCAGCTAAGGAAATTGACTTTCTCAGTTTCCAGCTTAAAGAATTCCATGAAGTAGAATTGGTAGAAGGCGAGCAGGAGGAGATGGAAGACCAATTGACCCGGCTGACCAATGCAGAAGATATCAAGCGGATTCTCGGCGGTGCTTTCCAGCATCTCAGTGAAGACGAACAATCTATTCTTGGCCAAATGGAAGAGACTGCCCAGTCCCTGGCTTCGGTTCGCAGTTTTCATCCGGATCTGGAAAGTATCATCTCGCGCTATGATGGCCTGCTGCTCGAACTACAGGATCTGGTACAGGAATTTGAAAAAATCGCCGATGCTACGGAGTACGATGGCGAAAAAATTGTGGAGATGCAAAACCGCCTGGATCAAATTTATAACTTACAAAAAAAGCATCATGTCAAAACTGTCAGCGAGCTGATGGAGATTCAGGCTGATCTTGAAAAACGATTAACGGAGTTCGCAGATTTATCGGGAGAGATTGAAGCGATTGAAAATAGTATCGCTACCCGTAAAAGTTTGCTCAAAAAAACCGCTGCTGATCTTTCCAAAAGAAGGAAGGCTATGGTACCTGGTTTTGAAAAGAAAGTGCATGCTTTACTGGCACAATTGTCTATGGAGCATGCTAAATTGCGAGTCGACATTACTGATCTGGAAAAACTGAATAATACCGGAGGCGATGATATCAATTTCCTTTTTGCTCCGAACAAGGGCAGTAAATTTATGTCCATTAAGGAGGTAGCTTCGGGCGGTGAGATATCAAGATTGACGCTTTGCACCAAATCCTTAGTGGCCAGTGCGATTCCTTTGCCGACACTGATTTTTGACGAGATTGATACCGGCGTATCGGGTGACGTTGCCCTCAAAATGGGGAATATCCTCCATATTTTAGCGAACCGGCATCAGGTGGTTTCTATTACGCATACGCCACAGATTGCCGTCAAAGCGGATGCTCACTATTTTGTGTACAAACAGGTAAAGGGCGACCGGACAGTAACCAGTGTCAAATTATTAAAAACAGAAGAGCGGATAAAGGCAGTAGCGACGATGCTTAGTGGCAGCCCCCCGTCTGATTCTGCAATCGAAAATGCTAAAGAACTTTTGAAGTTGTAAGGCCTACTGCAGGGATAGTGCCTGCGGCAAGAGAAGAGATAGCGCCTTCGGCGAGTAGGCTTCGCTTTTGAAAGTCTGAATAAAACTAATTAAGTAATTAACCAATAAACTAACACATGTCACACAACCTACTAGCGGGAAAAAAAGGAATCATATTCGGCGCCTTAGATGATGCATCTATCGCCTGGAAAATCGCCGAGCAATGTCATGCAGAAGGCGCTCAATTTGTATTGAGTAATGCGCCTGTGGCTTTGAGAATGGGAAAAATACAGGAACTGGCTGATAAAACCAATTCGCAGGTCATCGCAGCAGATGCAACCAGTGTCGAAGATATTGAAGCGCTGATTACAAAGTCTATGGAAATACTAGGCGGAAAGATTGACTTCGTGCTCCACGCTATCGGTATGTCGATCAATGTCCGAAAAAACCGGGAATATACAGATATCAAGTACGACTGGATGGCAAAAACCTTTGACATTTCAGCGATCTCTTTTCATAAAGTCATGCAGTCGCTGGTGAAACTAGACGCGATCAGTGATTGGGGATCTATACTCGGGTTGACTTATATTGCTGCTCAACGAACCTTTCCGGATTATAATGAAATGGCGGAATCCAAAGCACTGCTGGAATCTTTTGCCCGAAGCTTTGGCTACCATTTAGGGGTACAGAAAAAAGTGCGGGTGAATACCATTTCCCAATCCCCGACGATGACTACTGCGGGAAGCGGAATTAAAGGCTTTACGGAGTTTTATAATTATGCGGATAAAATGTCCCCGCTGGGTAATGCGCCTGCCGAGGATTGTGCAAACTATTGTGTCTTTATGTTCTCCGATCTGTCGCGCATGATCACGATGCAAAATCTATATCACGACGGAGGATTCTCAAATATGGGGATGAGCCCGGCGATACTTGATATGTAAGAAAGGGGTTAAGGGGTCAGGTGGTCGATATAAGTTATTATGATTTTTTGAAATGATTAATTTTT
>JBLHJZ010000404.1:0-5029 GCA_047619515.1 Saprospiraceae bacterium
CAACTTCAGCAAGGCAGTATACAATTTTCTAAAAAAGGGTATAGTAACTTGCCCCTTCAGATTTTCTAATTAACAAAAAAAGCATTATGAAAACAAACAGGCTTTTTTATTCCTTCCTCATCACCTTATTGGCTTATAATGTTTCTATTGCTCAGTCATTCGTAAACACATCAAATGAATGGTATCTGGAAGATTGCTGTGCTTTTCAGGGCAACATAGATTGCACCACTTACAGCTATCGATTTGGAGACATCATAACCATTAATAATTTAGACTATCGTCCCTTGATTACAAATAATCCCAGCCCTCTTTTTTCACTTGGAGAATTTTATCGGGAACTTGACGGGAAGGTCTTTATGAAACCATTCTTTACTGAAGAGGAGTTGCTGATTTACGATTTCAATTTACAAATGGGAGAAACGATAGAAATTGGATTTCCGGGGTCAACCTTCGAGTTAGAAGTAATAGGACTCGATTCTATTACGCTAAATTCAGGAGAAAAGAGAAAGAGAATGGAAGTTTATTCTAATATAGGTGGCTCTGATATCTATTGGATTGAAGGTGTTGGAAGCGAGCTTTCTACTTTGAATACAGAGTATATGTCCAGCTTGGATTGTTGGAATCAATTAAATTGCTATCGGGCAGATGCAATAATAGAATATGAAATAGGCAACTGCTTATTAACGAGTGCAAATGATTTAATTGTGGCAGAGACCAGTTTTTTGCTTTATCCTAACCCGGTAGAAAAAATATTGAACATCAATTTAAAGGGGGAGAGAAGTCTTTCAAAAATTGAAGTTTTAGATATCACTGGTAAAAGCTGCATCCAAATATATACCTCAGAAATTCAGCCAATCAATGTAAATGATCTTAAAAGTGGAATTTATCTATTGAAATTGATTTTTCAAAATGGAGAGGTCGGTGTTTCTAAGTTTGTTAAAAACTAAACGCTAAATATCCGCTAAATTCCAGGATAAAATAAATCAATGAAACAAGAAAAATCCCCTTTGTTTCCATATAAATCTATAAATTTGATGCATATGAAGCAATGTATCCTAAGCCTACTTATTTTCCTTTTCCAATGCAGTATCCAGGCCCAAATTTGCGACGGTAATCTGGGAGAGAACATCTTTGAAGAAGGAGATTTTGGTAGCGGAGTAGCTAATGTACTGCAAACCAATCCATTGATCGCTCCTGGCTATACCTACACCTTGAATCCTCCGCCTTTTGATGGTCTTTACACCTTGACGAATAATACGGGGGCATGGACTGGTAATTTTGGCACCTGGCTGGATATCCCTGATAACAGTCCTGATCCTCAAGGCTATATGATGGTCGTCAATGCCAGTTTTGAGCCTGGTCTTTTTTATGAACAGGAAGTAACCGGTCTTTGTGAAAATACCCTCTATGAGTTTTCGTCGGATGTCATCAATCTGATTCGTATCGAAGTGCCCGACCACATAGCACCGAACGTTTCCTTTTTGATTGACGGGGTGGTAAATTATACTACCGGCAATATTCCGCAGTCTGAATTATGGAATAGCTATGGTTTTACTTTTGTCACCGAACCCGGTCAGACGACCGTTGTCCTGTCGCTTCAAAATAATGCACCAGGCGGCATTGGCAATGACCTGGCCATAGATAACATTACCTTTCGCCCCTGCGGCCCTTTAGCACAAATTTTACCGGAGGAGATAGAGAGTATCTGTGAAGATGGACAACCCGCGACCTTAGTCGCTACTATTACCGGCAATCAATATGATACGCCTGCTTTTCAATGGCAGGAGAGTTTTGACCAAGGACTGACCTGGTCAGATATTCCCGGAGCCAATATGTCTACGTTTTTACATACCAATTTATCCAGTGGCTTTTATTATTACCGGTATCTGCTGGCGAACGATCTTTCTAATCTGGCCAATTCAAAATGCAGGGTTAATTCAAATGTCAAAATCGTAGAAGTGGTACCAAAATTTTGGTCGATTGTGGATACCTTATGTGAAGGATTGACTTATTTTTCTGGCAACGCCGAATATACGGAGACCGGCATTTATGTGGATAGTTTAATCTCTTCGATAGGCTGTGATAGTATTGTTACCCAAGATTTGACTTTTATCTCGGATGCCGGGATAACTGTGGTGGTAACTACTGTAGATCCTTTATGTTTTGGGGAAGCCACCGGAAGCATTTCGATCGAAAATATAATGAATGCGGATCCTCCTTTTTCTTTTTTCATTAATGGTACTTCGACTAACGGTGATTCTTTAGTCTCCAATCTTGAAGCAGGAATTTATGAGGTAAGCATTATAGATGTTTTCGGTTGCCGGTTGGAGACAATAGCGGATATCGTTGCGCCAGAGGAGTTTACGATTGGCGTGGGAGCAGATCAATCAGTCCAGCTGGGAGAAGAAGTGTCTATTGATCCTTTTAGCAATTATACGTTATCATCGTTTACCTGGACACCGGAAGTTGCGGGATGTGAGCCAGGCTGCCTGGATTTTGATTTTTTTCCGACAGTTTCACAAACCTATACGCTGAATGCTGTTTCCGAGATCGGTTGTCAGGCAACAGACGATATTTACATCGAGGTAGAGGACGTTCGGAAAGTATTCATCCCTAATATTTTTTCCCCCAATTTTGATGGTACCAATGATTACTTCACCGTTTTTGCAGATACGCCCAATGTCCTGAGCATCCAGAGCCTTCGGGTTTTTAATCGCTGGGGCGCCCTGGTTTTCGAGCAATTTGATTTCCAGCCTAATCAAATTTCCGCAGGATGGGATGGTACTTTCAAAAATAAGGAGGTAGACACTGGTGTATATGTTTACCTGATTGAGGTTCTTTTTTTGGATGGAAAAGTGATCAGCTATGCTGGCGATGTGGCCTTAGTGCGGTGATTTGGAATAAGGCTATAATTTAGAGGTACATTTCATTTTGTTGGGGGTAGAACTTCCCGAACATTGAGTTCTAAAGATACCCCCATAGAATGATTTTTGATATTGCATTTTGTATTTTAAGTATTGGTCAAAAATAACTTTTCTCTTTTGGTTTCGGAATTTAGTTTGATTGAGAGAATTTGCCACATTCTGAAGATACCTCTCACTATGACCTTCAATTAAAACGACTCCACAAAAAGGCCCGCAGTGCGAACATCCGGAATCCCCAGAAACTGAGGATACGCTCACCAAATAGCGCAACATAGTTCGAAGGCTTGCTCCAGATCTCCATGACCCGGTCACCCTCAATTCGAAACACAGCTTCTACGTTCGGCATAATCAATTCGCCATGTTCACTTTGCCATTGGCCGTAGAAAGTGGCTAGGTCTCCGTCCACCTCGACCCGATCATAGCGCAAATGCAGCCCGGCTTTCCCACGTTTCCACCGAACATAACGAATAAACGTTCGCCAACCCTTTCGACCCTTGAGACTAAGGCCGGACATATGCATCAGGACTGCCGGATCCAGTAGCTGCTCTCCAACATTGATATCGAGTTCACCGCCTGCGACCTTGAGCAATTCGCGGACCAACTGCTGTATCGCTTCGGCCTTAGTCATTGGGCAAACAGTTTGGACAGCCTGGTGATTCACCATGAGGCCTGGGTGAATTTTCCTGTTCAGTGATGTCGCAATAGTGTTTGAGTACTAGTCCTGTTCTGGCGAACCTGACACTTAAATGGCCGAGGAAAGCCCCGAGCCGCCGCTTACGTATCGAGAGGTAGCGCGACATACGAACGATATTGGAGTGGATGATCCGGTCGAAGCGTTGTTGCAAAGAAGCGTCGTCCAGCTCGTTCGGATTATCGTAGCGAAACCCAGCGAGGGTGCCGTGTGTAGGCAACAATCCGGTGATATATTCTTGGTAAATCTTTCCATATTTTGCGGGATTTTTGATGACCTTCGGTGCGATCTGCCCTGCGTAAAGCCCCATGCCGACCCCTGCTCCGGACATAAACCAAACCTGACAGGCTGATGGTCCGGCCATCAACCAGTTTTTACCCACAATGCGTTCGAATACGAAATACTTGTGCCGAAAGGTCTTCGACGCTGTCCGGTGTGGAAACATTGCGCCAATATGAAGTCCGCGCCGACAGTAGGCGGCTACGATCAAATCCATCAATTCCTCACCAGCAAAAGCTGCTCCGTCACCGGCTTCTATACTGGCGCCAACCGAAATGGTGTCGCCCATCGGGATCATCCAGGCAAAGCCATCGATATCATCGGTGTCCTTTTGTAGTAGCACGAGGTTGGTATCCTTCTGCCATTGCAGTTCGTCATCTGCCACTGCCGGATCTGATGCCTTACGGCTGAAGTGTGCGAAGCTTACCATCTGCAACGTGCTCAATTCGTCATACTTGAGCTTGGCAGTTGTAGCCACCGGACCGCGATGCGTAGTCGCATCGAAGACATAGGAAGCGGGAATCCTGACACCCTCCGGCAATTGAACCTCCTCGATCTGATCACTGACTTTATTATAGCGCACCTTTTCAACCAGCGCATTATGATAATCACAATGAGGGCTCGTCACTATCTGTTCGAAGAGCGCTTTATCGAAGCCAATTCGATCGACATGCAAAAAGGTCGCCGGCGCTTTCATACGGCTAATCTTGAAAAAGCGGACGAAGCCACTTTGATCGGCAAAGCGCAGGCTACAGCGGATGATGCGCTTACCCATCCAAAAAACGAAGTGATCCTTTTTGAAGTAGAAACGGGAGTATTCAGGGTAGTGATCGAGCAAATCGAGTGTACCAGTCGTGTCCATCGATTCCCCTAGCTTAGGTTTATCGTCAGGAGGAGGGCCGATAAAAACGTGGTCGACACCAGCCTTTGACAATGCCTTGCTGATCGCCATACCCGACACGCCACTACCGATGATGACGGGCTGGCCGGCACCTAAATTCTTAGGCTGATTTTGAATCGGACGGACCCCGGTTTCAATATAGGGTTCGGAAATTATAGCACTTTTACCTTTAGCCACAGCGTCTGTTATTTTATTATTCAAGTATTGTTTAAAAAATAAAATCCTTCCCTATAT
>JBLHJZ010000405.1:0-5023 GCA_047619515.1 Saprospiraceae bacterium
GTTGCTTTTCGCCTTTGAGCGCTTTCGGTGTTACATTTTCAAAAACGCGACTTGTCGTATCTCCATTAACACTATTCCGCAAGATGACATAATAATAATTGTAAACCGTTCCTTGAAGTTGAATTCCAATAAACGCCAATATCATATGCCCAATTGAACCATCGGTAATGTGCCAAAAAGTAAGGAGAAACAAGAAGTTCAAGATATAATCTGCAATAGAATCATAATAACGACCAGTATAAGAAGGTGTGTTTTTGAGCCTCGATAGTTCACCATCAGCAGCATCTAAAATTGATTTCAAAATTAAGAATACAGCGGCTGCAACATAGTATTTGTAAAGCATACAGCTAATGGCTAAAAATCCCGAAATGATAAACCAGGAGGTTACGTGAATCGGGGTGAACCTGGTTTCTTTTAAGGAAAGAGCAATCCAACGGGCCACAAATCTTCCATAATCCGATAAATCAATAAATTGATACTGCTTTGGTAATTTTGACATTTATTTTAGTTGTGAATAGTTAGATGAATCCGGTCAGTAGTTGATACGATGAACACATAAACCCATCATTATTTTATCATAATTTTAAAATGGGCTCAAAGCTACAAATTTTCTTGTAGGTGCTGTTATGCGTTCGGCTTATTTCTGTTTGACTAAGTTTATGTCCTTTTTCATTTTACTGTTGCTCGATTTCCATTCTCTAAAGGCTTCCACTCCTTTGAAATCACCTATACATTCTGGTCCCCTTTCAGTTTCTTTTTCGTCTTCATACCCTACGAATTTAACGGTAAAACACGCTATCCCACTGGTCATCACCTGGTTGATTTAAAACTGCCTCATATCCTTTAGTGCAAGGCTGATCCCAAGCACCGTCAGTGAATGTTCCTTTTAAGTTACGTCTGTTTGTACTAAATGAAGCACAAATTTAAGGTGGTGGATATTTCTTCTTAACATCTATTGTCAAAACAATATGTATTTTAAACTGACGCATAACGTCTTGATATGGCACATGCCTCAGAGCCTAATTAATATATAATCTAGCGGATTTGCAGATCAGTTTCAAGTTGCTACTTAGAGGCATCTGCCATATCGTTTGTTGGCGATAGTGTCTCCATTCTCGAACTGGAGTTGATACTCGCAAAGCCAACATACTTCATTATACTTATTTTTGAATAAAACTCAAAACGGCTGTCAAACTTTCTTTGGAGCTTTCCTCCATAGGTACATGTCCGGAATTTTTTAAAATCACCAAGGTATCATTCGGTAAATCATGATGAAAACGATAGGCACTCGCAATTGTAATCAGTGAATCTTTCTCCCCCCACAAGACCAATGTTGGTTGTTGGATACGATTGATTTGCTTCAGGTAGCTTGAGTCATATACCACCTTCATTCTATCTACAAAGGCCTGCCGATTTCCTGAACGCAGTGTTAAATCAAAGTACCTGTCAACGAGGGCTTCCGATATTTTGCTTTTGTCAGCATATACATTTTGAACGCTGGATTTCACCACAAAACGAGGTGTAATAAATGTCAGTATTTTATTCAATACCGGGATTCGCGCCAATTTAAAGGCAATGGGCTCGCTTGTAGATTCTTTAGGATAACCCGCTGCGTCAATCAGTATTAATTTATCCACCATTTCTGGTCTTTTGAGTGTAAACCTCCATGCTATTAGTCCGCCCAAAGAATTCCCACCAAGTATACAGCGATTGATTCCTTGGGTAGCTAAAAATTCTTCTAAGAAACTTATATAGTGGTCTATGGAATAATTCCGGTCTGGGAAAGGCCCCGTTAAGCCGTAAGCAGGCAAATCCATTCGAACCACCCGTTTATCTTTTTTTAAAGTCGCTGTCCAATCGTCAAACGTGTGCAAACTCGAACCTGTACCATGAATCAATACAACAGGCAAGGAATCAAGTGAATTTCCTTCGTCACGGTAATGGACGTTCATTCCGTCTACTTGTATAAAAGCGGAGGGAGCTTGTGCGTATTTGGCTTTCAAATCATCCACAAATTGGTCACGGTAGCCAAACAAAATGCACACGATAAGTGCAAATCCCGTGAGGCTGAAAAGAAAGAGATTCATTACTTTTTTCATCAAATCGATATTCGTTATTTTACTTTTGGTGGAATTTTACTCATGGCCCTTTCGGCAATGGCAGTTATGGACAGGGAGGGATTTACTCCCGGATTTACGGAGATCATTGAACCATCAACAACGAAAAGATTTTTATAGCCAAAAAACCTATTTTTTTTGTCGATAAGACCTTTCGTAGCATCAGCGCCCATTACAGCCAGCGTTTCTAGCGCAAATAAGGTATTTTTTCCATTGACAATCTCGCTATATGCTTTTGTCAGTTTAATCGGCGTTTGTCTAAAGCCAAAATAACTTCGCCTAAACCGGCATCTACTTATTTTACGCTGTACTTAGCATTTTTTTTATCCCCTATACTGATTGATTCAAAATATTCACAAGCGCTACATATTCAATATTTTCCGGATTGACAAATCGTGGATATTTGAAAGGTTAGTAAAAGGGCTTTAGCGCTAAATTAGTTTCCAGCATTACGTGGGTGGAGACGCAGTGCCGACGTTTAGTACCTATAAATAAAAAATGAGCCGTAACTTTAGACTGACAATCCATTTTCAATCATTATTAAAATCAAAGCTCCCCGACGAAATGTCGGGGTAGGCAATGTCCAAAGTTAAGAAAAAAATTAGTTTCGAAGGGCAGAACCTGCCTCCGGCAGCCAGGAATTTATGCAGGTATAGATGTGCATAAAAAACAGTGGCCCGTATGTACTTGTTTAGAACCTGCCAACTTCCGTCCTTTTGTAATCGCCTCGAATCCCGAATTATTAATCTCTTACCTGATCCGGGAGTTTCCAGATGGAGAATATCTAGGTGCTTATGAAGCGGGGTTCAGCGGTTATGGCCTGTACGAAGCCTTGTGGGAAGCTCAAATTAATTGCATCGTTGTACATGCTGCTGACATCCCTACTTCTCATAAAGAGTCTGAGTTCAAAACAGATCCAAGGGATGCCTTAAAAATTATTAAAGCCCTGCGCAGCGGAGACATATCAGGTATTGCCATCCCTGACAGACAACTCCCCCGAAGATAGATCTCTGGTTCGCTTCCGAAAACAGCTCCTCCGGGACATTGTCCGACAGAAATGTAGCATAAAATCATTGCTCGCTTTTTACAGTATTCTTCTACCTAAAGAATGGGAGAAATCAAAATGGGCAAAAGGAATGAGAAACTGGTTATGGAACCTTAAATTATCTACGGAAGAAGGAAATAAAGCCATTCATTTGCAGATGGGAATGTTGGAGTATATCAGGGGCATGTGTGCCAATACAGATAATCATCTTAGGGAATTAAGCAGGACTGACCGGCACAAAACCCAAGTGCAATTCCTTATGACAGTAGTAGGATTTGGCCGACTGCGGTCGATAGAATTTTTAGTAGAACTAGGGGATATAAAACCGTTTAAAAACCTCGACCAGTTAAGTAATTATATAGGGCTCGTGCCCTCGTCGAACAATAGTGGCAACCGGGTCAGTCAAAAAGAACTTACTACCCGGGGGCACAAGCAATTAAGAACCATGCCCATCGAAGCGGCCAGGACTTCAATCAATACCTATCCGGCGATGGCTCAAAAAAACGGCCAGCTCAAAAAACGGATGCTTGGTCAACAAGCCATTGTCAGTATTGCCAGAAAATTGCTGAACCGGGGTCGGTATGTCTTGCTTTATGAGCAGGATTATCAAAAAGATATAGAGGCTTAAAACCTCAAAGAAGGACCAAGCGCTCAATGCCCGCTGCGGCCGGAGACTTATATCCTATTTCTCCTGGACCGCCTCGTTTAGGGACAGAATTTTTTTATTAAAGGGGGGGATTGCCATTTTGCACTTTGTTCGCTATCGTTTTAAATTCTTTTCAATTTTCTTTCGTAATTGAATTAACTTTTCTTCTGATTGGGAATAAAATCGAAGGATGAAATTTCTATTTACTTGAATCTTCCATAAATAGCTCAATAATATATTTTTCTCCGCTTCCCTAATTTTTAATGGAAGCTTTATTCCTACTATATCTCCTTTATCATCAAATTTAAAATTTGGGGCGATCTTATTGTTTATCTTTTCAAAATAATTTTCCTGGAATTGCATCTCATTATATTCTTCTTCAAATTTCTTCAAAATGCTATAATCGTATTCGTAAAGAGTTATTATTTCAAATCTTAGCGAATCATCATCAATTAATTCTAAGCCCTTTGATTTTAATGATTCGTAGCCAGAAATATTTTGTATTGATATATAATCTCTTGTTAAATTAAAATAGTGCGTTGGAAGGGTATCCAAATTTACCTCTTTGCCTTCAAAAATATTTCTCCAGAATTTGCATGCCAATATCCCGTCCTCGTGCCCTTTTTTATTGACTCTTACATCCTCAATATCTTTTTCTAATCCATTTGATATTTCTGCTAATATTTTATTCGCAGCTTCATCATCCCTACTGTTTTTATTCCAATTATCTAACGCAAACGCAGAGACTACAGCAATAAATATTGCCATGAATTCTAAACCATATTTTCTCCAATTTATCTTTTTCATTTATTCCTTTTTTTCCTTTTTTCTCCTTTTTTATCTGGCCCTTGAATCAACATTGCTATTGCAACAATTAATACCCCTTCCCAAAATAATATGTTTATTTCTCCATCCTTACTTCTTAAAAAAATATTAGTGAGTAGTAGAATTACCGCTAAAATGTAAAGACCATTTATTAGCTGTTTTTTTTTATTTGCTTTGTTTTTTCTTAATGATAGCGAACATCCACTTGTCCTGATAAATAGAAGGGATGCACTCAAATGCCAAATCCCTGAGACAAATATATACCCCCCCCGGCCATATTTTGTTGTATTCTCTAATAAAAAGGGCACTTTATTGTTAAAATCATTTTCATACAGGCGTATCGGTGCCGAGAAAAGGGAGCAGCTGTCCTGGCTTTTTGCGACTTAGTAA
>JBLHJZ010000406.1:0-5010 GCA_047619515.1 Saprospiraceae bacterium
GTCGATATTTCCGGTTTATGAAATAAGAAGTATCTTATATCAGATAAGATATTTTTACTTTTAGTAGGAGGACTTAGTCTTTTTGATTTGTATCCTTTATGGCTCATTTTGTAAGGAGTTTATTGCTTGTCCCGAAAGACTTCTCTTTGAGATTTACGAGATAATGCTTTAATAAGTGCTTCTTTATAGGTGAGCGGTTGAAAAGGGATTAACTTTTTAATATCATTGTTTTGACAAACCACATCATCCCCACAACTTTCCATTAAAGATTTGGTTAGTTTGTACGGCACTGGAGTTAATAGACTGGCAATGCGTGCGTAGATATTTATAATGGAGAAAAAAGAAGGGATGAAAAATCTTTTCCTGCCCAGGACTTCTGCCTGTATTTTGAGCATTTTTTGGTAAGTATAAATATCCTGACCACCGATATCGTATGCTTTTCCGGTCGTTTCGACGGTTTCCAGACTTCCCACCAGGTATTTAATGACATCCCGGATCGCAATCGGTTGACATTTTGCATTTGCCCGTTGAGGGAAAATAAAAACCGGACAATTCCGAACCAGATGATAAATGATTTTATAGGAAGTACTACCTGAACCAATTATCACTGCAGCCTTGAGAAAGGTAACGGGGGTCTTCCCTTTTTTAAGTTCTTCTGCCACCATAAACCGACTTCTGAGATGATCAGATAATGAAGTGTTCGGATTCCCCATACCTCCCAAATATATGATTCGTTCTAAATTGTTTTCTTCTGCCGCTTTTCTAAAATTGATTGCTGCCTGATTATCTAATTCTTTAAATATCTTTTTCCCTAAGTGCAATGAATGTATCAAATAATAGGCACAGTGAATGCCTGCTAAAGCTATTTTTAAATCAGCAGGTTTAAGTACATCTGCCACTACGATTTCTACTTCGGGCCATCGCTTTTTGTATTCCGGAGAAAACGACCTCACCATACACCTGACCTGATATCCCCGTGCCAACAATTCAGGAATAAGCTCTCCCCCAATATAGCCCGTTGCCCCGGTGACCAGAATTTTATAGGAAAGCACTGGTTGGGTTGGCAAGTCGTGACAGAATCGATCAGAATAGGTCTCCATATTTTATCCTCAATTTGAGATCGTTAAACAAAGAAATTATGAACTTATTTTAAAATAGAGAATATGTTTAAAGAATTTGCACACATGCGCGCAGACGCTCATGCACGTTTACAAAATCGCTAAGCATATTATCTAATTAAGAGCATGTTGGGAATTTATCCTTCGGGCTGCAAATATCCATTTTCGGAACCTCGCTTCACTATTTTTGAGCCACGTAGCCAGCTATGCGACTCAAAAATAGCTTCCCGAGAACCCAAAACTGAACATTTTCACTTCCAAAAACAAATCCCCAACATGCTCTAAGTTTTTTCCTTTTTTGTTTATTCTTTAATGTACGATGCTCTAAGTTACTGAGAATCTACTTTAAATTATTTATAGCAGCATGATCATCACCCGCCAAACGCACTTATTTCCTTCAATAATTTCAGGTTATTTATCTTAATACTTCTCCGGTTGATTTCGACTAGGTTTTCTTTGGCAAAAGCGGAAAGAACCCGGATAGCATTTGCAGTTGTCATATTGGATAGCGCCGCCAGGTCTGCTCGCTTTAAGGATACATTCAAATTGCCATCCTCCGGATAAGTACCGTAGATATCATGAATCATAACCAAGGCATCTGCGAGACGGGCTCTGACATGCTTTTGGGTGAGATTGATTATCCGCAAATCCGCTTCATTCAAATCATGCGCTAATAAGCGAATGATTTTAAAAGCCAGATGACTATTATTGCTAATTACTTTAAAAAAATCTTTTTTATCATTAATGCAAATGGAGACATCTTCAAGCGCAATGGCAGAAGTCATATAATTGTACTCTCCCATCAAAGCCTGAAAGCCAATAAAATCAACTGGCTTTTTTAGCGCTACGATTTGTTCATTGCCACTTGTTCCCATTCTGATTATTTTAACTTTCCCCTTGTTTAGGCATAGCAAGCCCTGAGATTTGCCACCCTCTTTATAAATAACTTCCCCGGCTTTATATTCAACCACATATCTGTTTTTTTCCAAAACCGCCAGTTCAGCAGGGTTCAATTCGCTCAAGAGAGAATGTCTTCTTTTTGGGCAATTGACACAAGTGACGTCACACATATCCGATGATGCAGGGTAATTTTTTGTCATATTCATTTTTGATTATCATTTTAAATTCGCATTTTCCCATTCCGAATACGAACTGGCTGTTTCATAAAGTTTCATTCCGAATAATTCAACACCATTGGGCAATCCAGGTTGAACTTTTTGGATAAATTCCAATAACAAATTTTCGCAGGTGGGCTGAAATGGTTTCAATATCAATTTTTGATTTATCTTTTTTAGAGAAGCTATACTTTCAGGTGATGTCCGTTCATTAAGCACCAATGCGTGGTCATAAGGTAATATGACTCCTTTCTTGACGATTTCTTTCAACTGTTTAAAATCTATCACCATTCCATCTTTCGGATGCCCCGGCTGTTGTAAAGGCTTTCCCACAATTGCGACGTGTAATTTATAAGAGTGTCCATGGATATTTCGGCAATCACCATCATAGCCTAATAAAGCATGAGCCATTTCAAAGGTGAAAATTTTGGTGACTTTGATGGTCGTATTCAACACAGGCTTCATTTTTTTATTTTTTAATGCAGGCATCTTTTTCCTTGTCTCCAATTGCGCTATTATTTGTTACCGTAAAGATGAAACCACCTGTTTTGATCGAGAGCCACTTCATGGTACCTAAATGTATTTCAATTTGAAAAATATCCACAAAGTTAAGAAGAGCGATACTCGGAAATAATGATTTTTATCACAGAGGTCATTCTTTTAATTATTATTGATCAATACGCCCGATCACAAAGTACCCCTGGTGTTTTGTATATTTACAATTTTTAGCCTTATAGGCGCTCTGGATAAATACAATAGCACGCAGTGGAAGCCAAAAAGAAGATAATGACCAATGAACAGACTGCTATAAAGACTACTTATTTTAGTATAGTCGGCAATGCAGTTTTAGCAGTTATAAAAGGGCTGGCAGGTTATTTTGGAAATTCTTATGCCCTCATCGCAGACGCCATCGAATCCACGACAGATATTTTCGCCTCGTTTTTAGTTTTATTCGGGCTAAAATATGCCAGCAAACCCGCAGATGAAAATCACCCTTACGGGCACGGGCGCATCGAACCGCTTATTACCTTTCTGGTGGTCGGGTTTTTAATTTTCTCAGCGACCATTATTGCTTACGAAAGTATCATAAACATCAGGACACCGCACGAATTGCCAAAACCCTGGACCCTTTTAGTGCTTGGCGTCATCATTATCTGGAAAGAGATTTCCTATCAATTAATCATCAGGAAAAGTAAAGAGACCAACAGTTCTTCACTGAAAGCCGATGCCTGGCATCATAGGAGTGATGCCATCACCTCGGTTGCCGCTTTTATCGGTATTTCTATCGCTTTGATTTTTGGGAAAGGATATGAGACTGCTGATGACTGGGCCGCACTCTTTGCTGCCGGCTTTATACTTTACAACAGTTACCTCATCTTTAGACCGGCATTGGGTGAAATCATGGACGAACATTTCTATGATGACTTGATAGTAGACATCAGAAAAGTATCACTCACCGTAGACGGAATTATTGATACCGAAAAATGTTTTGTAAGAAAAGCAGGTATGAAATACCACGTTGACCTACATGCAACCGTCGACGCTAATATCACCGTAAAAAAAGGACACGATATTGCCCATCATCTCAAGGATACTTTAGAAAAGGAAATACCTCAGCTAAGTTATGTGTTGATACATATTGAACCGGATGAATGGAAGAGTTAGGAATAAAAGAAGTTGTTTAGGGGAAAGCTAAAGAATCCTGGGATTCCAATTTCTTTTTTTCCTTGTCTCCTTTCTTACCATTGTGCCAAACCAAATACAATATACTCTCCAAAAAATAACACCCAGATAAACTGATAATACCTGCTCATTGAAACGGGCTGTTCGATCTTCGTTCGCTTACTGAAAAAAAGGAGGGCTATAATAAATAGCAAATGAACGATGACCATTAGCGGGGTATTTATATTTTGGGTATTAGAAAGAGAGAAAATGATCAGCGCCAGAAAAGTTAATCCCAGCATAATATTCCCAATCATAAATACTTTTTGAGCACCCACCCGGATACTCAGCGTTCGGATATTAAACTGACGGTCACCCTCCATATCAGGAATGTCTTTGAACAAGGCAATAATGATACTGTACACAAAAATAGTGGCAGTCAGTAGCCATATCGTCGGAGGAATGGTATGTGAAAAATTAATCGCCGCATGAAAATGCAAAAACAGTAACAGGTTCACGATCAGCCCCCTCACCGCAATGATACAAAAGGCTGCCCAAAATGAAAAGCGTTTTAAACGGAAAGGCGGTAGCGAATAAGCAGTTCCCAATGCCAGGCTCAACAACACGGTCAGCAGTAAATATTTTCCCAGATAAATAGCAATCGCCAAAGAAATAAGAATACTTATAATAACTATAGAATAACCCAAGCGCAGCGAAAAGGCACCCGAAGCCAAAGGTAAGTAAGGCTTATTTATTTTATCAATATCAATATCTGTAATCTGATTGAGGCCTACGATATAAATATTGGCTCCCAGGCAACTTAGCAAAGTCCATCCTAAAAGTGGTAAGTGCAAATTGTCCTGCGCGGAATACGACAAAGCAATCAGGTATAAAATAAAAATACTGAGACTGGTACCGATGATCGTATGCAGCCGGGAGAAGCGGATAAAATTGAGGAGGAAATTCATATCTTAGTTCCTTGAAAAATGCCAAATTTAATAAGGTTTTGCTGATAGCCACGGGTCATGTAACGCATTGCCCAGGCTCCCTGGATAGTGGGCAGCCCCGCTTTTAATAATCCGATAATAGATTTTAGACTGAATACGGATCGAATG
>JBLHJZ010000407.1:0-5010 GCA_047619515.1 Saprospiraceae bacterium
AATGGTCCGACCTGGGTAGCTTCCTTCATCGGATCACCGGATTTTAATTGCCGAATAGCCTCCGTAAATTTAGCGACAAATTCATCATAGATACCTTCGACTAAAATGAACCGCTTTGCTGCGATACAGCTTTGGCCACAGTTGAGCATTCGGGCAGTAATCGCTGTTTTTACAGCCTGGTCAATATCCGCATCTTCCCAGACAATAAAGGCATTATTTCCGCCCAATTCCAAAACCGTTTTCTTGATATGCCTGCCGGCGATTTCTGCTACTGCAGCACCGGCTCTTTCGCTACCGGTCAGCGTTACCGCTTTTACCCCTTCATGTGCGATGATAAGCTCGGTCTGGTCATGATGGACTACCAGGTTTTGAAAAACACCCGATGGGAAACCGGCTTTGACAAACACATCGGCTATTTGTTTGGCACATCCGAATACATTTGGGGCGTGTTTCAATAATCCCGTATTGCCGGCTGTCAGGGTTGGTGCTGCATAGCGGAAAACCTGCCAGAAAGGAAAATTCCAGGGCATGATCGCCAGCACAGTTCCGATAGAATCGTGTCTGACGAAACTTTGTTTGGCATCGGTAGCTATAATCTCATCAGACAGAAAAGCAGCGGCATTTTCTGCATAGTAGTCGCACACCCAGGCACATTTGTTTACTTCTGATCTGGATTCTACAATCGGTTTCCCCATTTCCAGGGTTATCATTTGAGCATATTCTTCAACATTATCTCTAAGTACTTCTCCTGCTTTTTTTAATAGGCTGATACGTTGAGTGAGAGACACTAGTCGCCAGGATTTGAAAGCTTCACTAGCTTTATTTAATATCGCTTTTGTTTCTTCTTCTGTGTGAGCTGTATACTGGCCAACAGTTTTCCCATTATAGGGATTTATACTTTTGAATTCCATTATATTTTTATTCTGTATTAAATTAGGTTGTAATTATTTGGGTGTTTAAGAAAGTCGTGTGGCCGGAATCTCCAAATGGCGTTTGTATCACCAAATCATTTTTTTATTTCAGATGAAATAGCGCCAATAGCTGTGGTGGCCTTATAGCTATCCAACACGCTTTCTTTGAATACCCGAAGGCCGAGATCGGCACGATAGCCATGGATTTCGCTAACATCAATCACGGAAAGGAAATTGATAATTTCTTCACTGACTAGTTGTCCGGGTACCAATACTGGAAAGCCGGGAGGATAAGGAATTACAAAGGTAGAGGCTACCAATACTTTGCCTTCGTTCATGAAAGACATACATTCCTCTAATGGTATATACTCGTAATTTTCTTCATCATAGGCCAGGAAGTAAGCAGCTCGGAGATTGCCGCCAGGCACACCGGGCACTGCCAGGAAAGAATGATGGAAGTTACTAAAATCCGGGAGGGGCGGAACTTCTTTAGTTAGAGAATATATTCTTTTTTGACGATTTATACTTTCTTGCTCATTAAATGCTTTGAATTCCTCATCCAGTTCTTCTGCAATTTTTAATAATGCATTTATCAAATAAGTAACACTGCCTCGGGTAGTACCGATATTGGTCATAAAGAGTACGGTATTTCTGGAAGTCTTATTGATCTGGATACTAAATTTGTCCATTAGATACTTGTTTTTAAAAGTATCACCATCTACCCCGGTTCGGCCAATGTACAAAGTTATTTTGGTAGGATCGAGGACAAATTCATCTTTTTCCCAGGCTTCATCCATTTGGTTCCAACCTTCATTTTTAGTGTAATATTTAATAAGGTCAGTTTGACGATATTTGTCAGGGATAAAATCATGCACAGTCAAAATATCAAAGTACTTACTCAATCTTGGGTTGTCATCGACCTTTGCCCGCAGAACCATCGCCATCTCAATGCTATTTTCAACCAATTCAAAACCTTCCAATGCCACCTGTCGCCGGCCAATATCCAGTGAAGCTAAAATCTGATAATTGGGAGAGGTAGAAGTATGTGTCATATAGGCTTCCAGAAAGGTGCTATCGCTTTTACGACGAAAATCTTCATCCCAGATATGAATCATTGATCCTTGCCGAAAACTACTCAAAGTTTTGTGGGTACTCTGTGTTGCATATACCCGAATACGTACTTGATCAGGATCAGGCATCAAAGAAACTTCTCCCTCTTTTAAGCTCTTGATATAACCCTTATAATGTTTTTTATAATTATTACTTTTATATTTTTCATACAGCTTTTTAGCTACAAACATACCAGTTCTTTGTTTGTAGGTATTAGCGAATCCAGCAAAAGCGAACCAAGCCTCATCCCATAAAAATATCATGTCAGGTTTAATGGCCAGCACTTCTTCCATTATACGCTCCACATTATATACGAGACCATCAAAGGTACAATTTGTCAACAGTAGCATCTTTACCTTATCCAGCCTTCCCGCCTCTTTCAATTTTAATAAGTTACTTTTTATTTGTGCTAAAGGTACCGCACCGTACATGGAATATTTTTCAATCGGATAAGAATCCAGGTAGACCGGATAGGCACCTACCAGCACCAGCCCGTAGTGATGTGATTTGTGGCAATCTCTATCTATAAGCACTACATTTCCCGGTTCTACTAGTGCCTGCATTACAATCTTATTGGCAGTGGAAGTCCCGTTGGTTACGAAGTAGGTGTATTGAGAACCATAAGTATCTCTGGCCATTTCCTGGGCTTTTTTAAGAGGCCCTGTCGGTTGTAAAAGTGAATCTAGTCCTCCAGTAGTGGCTGACGTTTCTGCCAAAAAAAGATTTCGACCATAAAAATCACCAAAATCATCGATCCACCGGGATTTAAAAACTGAGTTTCCCCGAGAAATAGGCATGGCATGAAAAACACCAGTTGGTTTTTGGCTGTATTCTACCAGCGCAGAGAAAAATGGGGTTTCAAAGCGATCCATAATTCCACTTATGATGGTAAGGTGTAGTTCTTGTATATCTTCTGTCTGATAAAATATGCGACTAAACCCTTTTAGCGTACTATCTTTAAGTTGCCCCAGGGAAGTATCCGTAACATAATAGATATCTAACTCTGGTCTGAATTGTTTGATCAGGGTAGCAATTATAGGCCCCAGATCAGTCTCAGAAACTAAGGAGAAGTCTAGCTTTGCAACGGATTGGATATATGGTCTAATAAGTGGTGAAATTCCTATGGAATGATAAGGAGGTGCATAGCGAACAACCACAGCCTGTATATTATGATTGAAAAGTAATGCTATCAAGGTATCTTGAAAAGATCGTTGCACCACTACACTATAAGTAAATTTATCATTGGAAGCGCGGAGGGCTCTAAGTTTATACTGTAGGGAGATTTCCTCTTGGTCTGAAATATCATCTACGAATAAGACTTCGAAGTGGTTCTTACTTATATTGTTAAACTGCTCATAGTCTTCAGTTGAATCTATGCTATGTTCATCAAAGTCGATAAAGTCTGGATTACTTCTATAGCCATCACTCACCAACTGTTTGGTTGTCTCTGCTACAAGATTTGATAAAAAGGTATACTCATGTTTGGCAAGTGCATTATCAATTTTCTTGATGCGTCCTTTACCAGGAGCAGCAAAAAAGCTATCGATACCTTTTAAACTTTTTAAAAGCTCTTTTACGGTAAGTATATGCTTTTTTTCATCTATAGATCCTTTGTCGCAGCGGGCTAACTCAGCGGTCTCGATTTTTAATTTATTCCAATAATCAATCCTTAATTGACTGATATTATAATAAGGAGAACTTTTCGGTTTGGTTTTAATCACAATTTAATTTTTAGAATGAAAGGCAAGCCTATTGGTTTCCGTAGCAGATTGTTCCATGGTAATGCCGGATATATGATTATAAAAATTGACCACCTGCTGAAAGTCAATTGCGGGTATTTCGAATCAACTCACAAAACCTTTGTAGGCTGTTTGCTTTTTCTTTAAAGGTGTACCGCTCATATATTTTTGCCTGTGGTCTTTTTGATTTCGTTTTCTAAAATAGTTAAACCTTTGTCTAGTTGTTCGTCGGTAATTACGAGGGGAGATAATATTCGAATAATATTTTTATAAGTCCCCGCAGTCAGCACAATTAATCCGTTTTCGGTGCAGCCTTTTATGATTTGGCTACAAATTTCGGAATTGGGCTTTCTTGGGTCTCCGTTATTAACGAACTCAATGCCGATCATGGCACCGATCCCTCTTACATCACCGATTTCAGGACAGTCCTTCATTAGGTTTTGTAACCGGGTCATGATAATCTCTCCGACTTTATTAGCCCGCTCGTTTAGGTTTATATCTTTCATATACTGAATGGTAGCGGATGCAGCCACACAGCAAATCGGACTGCCGATATAGGTGCCTCCGATGGTGCCTGAAGCGGCGGCGTCCATCACCTCAGCACGGCCTACCACCGCTGCAATCGGTAGTCCCGAACCCATGGATTTGGCGTAAGTACTGATATCCGGTTGTACACCATAATGCTGCCAACTGGCCCAATGTCCTGTACGGCAGAATCCGCTTTGTACCTCGTCCATGATCAATATAATACCATGCTCATCGCAAAAAGCCCTTAGCCCTTCGAGGTATTTTTGCGGTACCGGATTGAAGCCGCCTTCTCCTTGTATAGGTTCAATAATAATGGCCGCCAGGTTGTTGGCATCTATCAGATTCAGCGCACTTTCGTGGAGCCGCTTGAGTTCATCATTGACAAATTCATCCAGATTTTTTTCACCGTGATACCGATAAAAATTAGGGAAAGGCAATCGGTACACTTCCGGAGCAAATGGACCACAATTATATTTATAACTTATTTTACTGGTCAATGTCATAGCCATCATCGTACGACCATGGTAGGCTTCGGTGTAGCACAATACCGCTTGCTTTTTGGTGGCCTGCCGGGCAATTTTAATCGCATTCTCTACGGCTTCCGCTCCTGTGCTTACCAGCATGACCTTGGTTTTTTCACCATGCGGGAGGATTTCTGCCAATTCTTCGCATAAGGCAATATAGGGCTCATAGGTCACCACATTAAAACTAGTATGCAAATA
>JBLHJZ010000408.1:0-5002 GCA_047619515.1 Saprospiraceae bacterium
AAAATATCAGAAACCTCTCCGACTGGCGTATTATAAGCAGCAGATTCAAGGTTGTAAAAACCATCAGGAAACACTGCTGTCAAATGTCCCATGAGACCGCCATTGATACTGGTGTTTTTATCATCAGAAGATTTTTTTGCTAATTCTTCGAAAGAAACCCCTTCTTTCAGGCTTTTTTGAATGGCCTCTAATCGTTGCTCCGCAGCTTTTACCTCATTTCCAGCAGCGTCAGGTGGAAGGGATACCATAATATGGCTTATGTTGACATCAAATAAGCTTCTGTCATAAGCCTCCTGGATCAATTTGTCAGTCACCTCTCTGTCTACCAGGTAAGAATTCGCCAGTTGCTTGCGGTATCCTGCCAGTTCTTTTTGTAAAACAGGAATCGTATCCAATTTCATTTCTTTCGCCCTGCGAACTTTTAGTTTGAAATTTTTATATAGCTCCAGATATTCATTCAGGGAAGCTCTTGTATAACTAGCCGTATCTATTTTGGATTTGGAATAGATATAATCGAATTCTGAAACATGGACGGGCGAACCTTCCACAGTGAATAATACCGGATCATCCTGTCCAAAAACAATGGTGCTCAATCCTGCTATCAACACAAAAACTAGTATAAAATGCTTAGACATTAGCTTATATTTTGATTAAAAATTTTTATAAAACTGTCTTCTTTTTTTAAAGCAAGGCAAAATTAGTAATTAATATACTTAAAAACGTGATTTTTCATAAAATGATCAAGGCAATCGCAAGAACGGTCAGTATGTTGAAAGATGGATCATTGAGCAGGTTTGTCGATTAGACAGATAAAATTGAAGAGTTGTCAAAGGCTGGAGATGCCATCTTGTGCTTGTCAAGACAAAATGATGAGAAAACTTTAATCCTGGAAATAAACCCTTTTTACCCGCCCGGAAATCCCTGTAAACACTTCATAAGTAAGCGATTCATAACATTTCGCCAAATCCTCTACCGGATGATCCTTTCCAAAAATACTCACTTCATCTCCTTCGCTGGCTTCTGGTATCTGCGAAATATCCACCATGGTCATATCCATACATACATTTCCGATAATTGGTGCTTGTTTTCCATGAATCAAAACAGCATAGCGCCCATTTCCAGCTTTTCTCAAAAGACCATCAGCATATCCGATACTGATCGTCGCAATGCGCAGGTCAGAAACTGCTTTCCCCTTTCTACTATATCCAATTGTCTCCCCCTCCTGAACGACTTTGATCTGGGAAATGCTGGCTTTGAGGCTAAGTACTGTTTGCAATTTTGTTTGCAATAAATCATTAACATCAATACCGTAAATACCAATGCCCAAACGAACCATATCCAACTGGTATTGTGGAAAGCGAATGATCCCGCTCGAATTGAGAATATGCCGCAATGGCTGATAGCCAAGATGTGCGCTGATCTCTTCAGCCATTTCCTGAAAAAGCGCAAATTGTTGTTGAGAAAAATCATCGTGCACCGCTTCATCACTCGCGGATAAATGTGAAAATATAGAACCAGCTTTGAGGTTTGGATTTCGCTTTAAAATAAGGACTAGCGCTTCCAGGTCTTGAGGCTCAAAACCCAGTCGGTGCATTCCTGTATCCACTTTGATATGGATAGTGGCTTCCTGACCTGGCCGCAAATAACGGAGAAACTGATCTAACAAATTGAGGCTGTAAATCTCCGGTTCGAGTTGATAGCCTAAGATAGTATCGAAAGTTGCTTTCTCGGGATTGAGCACCATGATTGGCGTGCTTATTCCGGCTTTTCGAAGTTCCACTCCTTCGTCAGCATAAGCCACGGCGAGATAATCCACTTTTTGGAATTGTAATAACCGGGCTACCTCATCGCTTCCACTACCATAGGCAGCCGCTTTCACCATGACCATTAATTGGGTACCTGGGTCGAGTAGCTGTTTGAAAACATTCAGGTTGTGCGTGAGTGCATTTAGATCGACTTCGAGGGTAGTATTATGGTTTTTTCGGGCGAGCCGGTTAGCGATTTTTTCAAATTCAAAATCCCGGGCTCCTTTTAGCAAAATGATTTCTTTTTGAAAATTCTGCGTATTATAGTTTGCCAAAAAATCCTGCGTGGATTTAAAAAATATTTTTTTGTCTGCTTTACAAAAGGTATCCAATAATTTTATCTCCTCGCCAATTCCGATCACTTTAGTTATCAAATTATCCTCTAATAAATGGCCGACTTCCTGATATAGTTTTTCGGGGGATTGTCCGCTTTGCAAAATATCCGAAAGGATGACTGTTCTGCTTAATTGTCCGCTCTGTTGTTCCAGAAAACCAAGGGCAAAAGAGAGGGAAGTCAGATCGGAATTATAACTGTCATTTATCAGGGTCGAGTCATTAATCCCGGCTTTTAATTCAAGGCGCATGGCCAAAGCATGCAAAGTGGACATTCGTACTTTTATCCGGGATTCATCAACACCTAATACCAACATCGTCAACCAACAGTGAATGGCATTTTCAACGGAGGCGGCATCCGAAAACGGAATCTCAATGATTAGCATTTTATTATTAAAATTGGCCGAGATTTTGGTTATCCCTTTTGCCGTAATTTTTTCATTAATAATTTGAAGGTCAGTCTTTTGTCTTCGTGACCAGCTAACTAATTTTTTATGCTTAAGTTCGCCTAAAGCGCAGTCGATTGCTTTATGATCTTTGCAATAAATAATAGTATCTGTTTCTTTAAAAAGGGGAAGTTTTTCATGAATTTTTTGCTCCTGGTCTTTAAATCCTTCACTGTGCGCCTGTCCGATATTGGTAAAAATTCCGATCGAACAATTGATGATCGATTGTAAATTTTCCATCTCTCCTATTTTGGAAATTCCGGCTTCAAAAATCCCAAGATTATGCTGCGCTTCGATCTGAAGTACAGAAAGCGGAACGCCAATCTGAGAATTGAAACTACGGGGGCTCCTGGTAATCGTATAATCTACTTCCAGCAGTTGAAATAGCCATTCCTTGACGATGGTTTTACCATTACTACCAGTAATACCGATGACGGGAAAATGAAATTGTTGCCGATGATATAGCGCCAGTTCCTGAAGTGCTTTCAAAGTATCGGGCACCAATAAGAAATTGGTCTGGGGATATGCTTCGGGCGCTATTCTTTTTGAAACCAAAAAATTTCTGACTCCTTTTTTATAAAGATCACGGATGAATTGATGACCATCGTTTCTCACACTTTCAAAAGCAATAAACAAGGATGCCTGTGGAAAATCTACTCTCCGGCTATCAAAAATAATATGCTGAATTACCGATTCAATACCTTCCTCATTGAGCCGCTGTGCCCCGATAATAGATTGAATATGCAGAATAGAATATTTCATCTTTACTTAAACCTATATTAAATTTCGTTTCTACCTTTCTTCCTTCACAAATCAAACCCAATATCCTTCCGATAATTCTTACCCTCAAACTCAATCAACCCCGCATTCCTATTCGAAACGTCCAGCGCCGACCTTATGTCACCCCCAAATGAAGTCACTGCTATTACCCGCCCGCCGGCTGTCAAAATTTTTCCATTCTCCGACCTGGTTCCTGCATGGAATACTATACTACCTTCAATCGCATCAATGCCGCTGATAGGCTTCCCTTTTTCATAAGCCTCCGGATAACCGCCCGATACCAGCATCACTGCCGTAGCTGCGCGCTGATCTATTTCAATATCAATATTATTCAAAGTGCCGTTTTCAACTGCTTTGAAGATTTCAACCAGGTCATTTTTCAGCCTGGGGATCACTACTTCGGTCTCCGGGTCTCCCATTCTACAGTTATATTCAATCACATAAGGGTCGCCGCCAACATTGATTAAACCAAAAAAAACAAACCCTTTGTAAATAATACCTTTTGAATACAAGCCATCGATCGTCGGGCGAATAATACGCTCTTCTACTTTCCGAAACAATTCTGCATCCACAAAAGGAACCGGAGAAACCGCTCCCATACCGCCGGTGTTCAGCCCTTTATCTCCTTCCCCGATACGTTTATAATCTTTAGCAATTGGGAGAATTTGATAATCTTTCCCATCAGTAATAGCAAACATGGAAAACTCAATACCTGATAAAAATGCTTCGATGACGACCGTCTCGCTTGCCGCGCCAAATTGCCCTCCCAGCATTTCGGCCAAGGCTGCTTTTGCTTCTTCAATATCCTCAATGATCAATACCCCTTTACCTGCCGCTAAGCCATCAGCCTTGAGTACAATCGGCGTTTGCTGCGTATCAATATAAGAGAGACCTTCGGCTAAAGTGGCCGGAGTGAATTCCCGATAAGCAGCTGTTGGAATATTCAAGTCCGCCATAAATTTTTTAGCATAAGCCTTACTGCCTTCAAGCTGTGCGCCTTCTTTCGATGGTCCGATGACACTGATATGCTGTAGTACCGGATCGTTTTTGAAAAAATCATAAATCCCCTCGACGAGAGGCGCTTCCGGTCCTACTACACATAAGTCGATATGATTGGCTATTGCCTCTTTTTTTATAGCAGGAAAGTCTAGCGGATTAATGGCGATATTTGTTCCGCAAAGTGCCGTTCCTGCATTTCCTGGTAGGATAAAAAGGTGATCACAAGCTTCACTTTGAGCCATTTTCCAGGATAATGCATGTTCTCTGCCTCCACTACCAATTAAAAGTATATTCATCTTTTTTTGCCGGTAAAGATAGAAAAAAAATAGAGGTCTTAGCTCACAAAAGTGATTGCTTCGCTTGTGAAGCAATGATCGGCTACGCCTTGTGAGGCCTCTTCGAAGCGATTCCACAAGGCGTAGCCGATCACACAGGCGTAGCCCAATCACCAGCGAAGCGATCACCACCTTCAATTCAAGGAGTTCAAGTCAATCTTGCAATTGCCCTGAAACTAAAGGGGTTCGGCTTTCGGTGTTGGGCATTCGGCTCCCAAAGCCACCGAAAACCGAA
Source organism: Saprospiraceae bacterium (assembly GCA_047619515.1). GTDB lineage: Bacteria > Bacteroidota > Bacteroidia > Chitinophagales > Saprospiraceae > JAHDHW01. Next base: position 4,934 of record JBLHJZ010000408.1, read on the forward strand.
CGCCGAATCCCAAATTCCGAATTCCGCCTATCAAACATCCCTTCAACCAGCAAAAATACATTTTCATTC
>JBLHJZ010000409.1:0-4999 GCA_047619515.1 Saprospiraceae bacterium
TACAAAATCAGTAGAACTCCCCAATGTGTCGGTGATCATGTCTGTATACAACGAGGAAGCCGTCATCAAAGAGAAAATGGAAAGCCTGCTGGCATTGGATTATCCCAAAGATAAATTGGTTATTTATATCGGTTCTGATCATTCGGATGATCGTACGAATGAGATATTGGAAGCTTATCAAAATTCAGCATCAAATCTTAGTTTTCACCCTTTTAAAGTTCGGCGTGGAAAACCCGGTGTGGTCAATAATCTCGCACAGGTAGCTTTTGACGAAAGGGGACAATCCGAAGAGCATATTTTTCTGATGACAGATGCCAGTGTGATGTTGGAGGAAGAAACTTTATATGAGTTGGTCAAGCATTTTAAGAATAAAGAAATCATGATCGTTGATTCTAATATGGTCAATATCGACATGAAATCTAAAGGGATTTCTGTTTTAGAAAATCAATACATTTCCTCTGAGGTTAGCCTGAAAAACCTGGAAAGCCTGGTCTTTGGGAAGATGGTAGGACCTTTTGGCGGTTGCTATACGATACGATCCAGTCATTTTTCGATGATACCCGACAAGTTTCTGGTAGATGATTTTTATATTACCATGCGGGCTTTTGAGAAAGGCGGAAAGGCAATCAATGAGATGAGCGCCATCTGCTATGAGGCTTTGCCAGATGACATGCAGGAGGAATATCGACGGAAATCCAGAATCTCTGCGGGCAATTTTCAAAACCTGCATACCTTCCGAAATTTATTATACAAAGGAAATAATTTGAGTTTTGCCTTTTTCTCTCACAAGGTTTTAAGATGGCTCGGGCCCTTTTTTATTATCTTTGCCCTGGTCAGTACATTGATCTTGGCAATAAGTGGGAACAACTTATATCAATTCTTGTTTATTTTAATGATAATAGCCCTGGTTGGGGTTCCGTTTTTGGATTATTTATTAAATAAATGGAAGATCAATATACTGGCTTTGCGAGCGGTGAGGTATTTTATAGTCATGAACATCGCTTTGCTTGAAGGTTTTTTTAAATACATAAAAGGAGTAAAAAACAATGTTTGGCAACCACCTAAGCGTAACTAAAGAAAAAGATTTGGAATTGAATACCATTGAAGAAGCAATCGCAGATATCAAAGCTGGAAAAGTAATCATCGTTGTCGATGACGAAGACCGGGAGAATGAAGGCGACTTTATTTGTGCTGCGGAAACCGTGACCCCTGAAATTATCAATTTTATGGCTACTTATGCCCGTGGATTGATCTGTACTCCCATAGATGAAAAGCGAGCGGATGAATTAGAGCTTTCTATGATGGTTCATAATAGTAGTGATCCTCAGGAAACGGCATTTACGATTTCTATTGATTTGATTGGTAATGGCTGTACGACCGGGATCTCTACTTACGATAGAGCAACAGGGATAAAAGCAATGGTGAATCCCAATACCAAAGCTGCTGATTTTGCCCGACCGGGTCATATTTTTCCGTTACGTGCTAAGACCGGCGGCGTACTCAGGAGGACAGGCCATACAGAGGCTACGATTGATTTAGCGAGGTTGGCGGGGCTTTATCCGGCAGGGGTTTGTGTAGAGATTCTCAATGAGGATGGAACAATGGCTCGCTTACCCCAGTTAATCGAAATAGCTAAGCAGCATGATTTAAAAATTATCTCCATCGAAGATTTAGTAGCTTATCGAATGCGTACGGAGCGTATCATAAAGCGGGAGCTGAGTGTCTTTATGGATACTAAATATGGTAAATTTGAAGTGATTGCCTTTACACAAGTTACTACTGGCGACACTCACTTAGCGATTAAAAAAGGAAACTGGGAGTCGGAGGAACCAGTTTTGGTCCGGGTACATTCCAGTTCTGAAACCGGAGATATTATCGGGACACTTTTTGAAGGATATGGTGCTCAGCTCGAAAAATCAATGGAGATTATTGCTAAAGAAGGAAAAGGCGTTTTGATCTATATGCGACATGGGGAGAAAGGCAATTCTATCCTGAATCATCTAAAAAATTATGCGGAAGATACACCTGCGCAAAACGAAGGTACAGAGAGCATAGAACAACGGGATTTTGGCGTCGGTGCGCAAATTATCCGGGAGTTAAATATTTCAAAGATTCGCCTGATTTCTAATCATCCAAAACGCCGGGTTGGTTTATTGGGCTATGGTTTGGAGATTGTCGATAATATACATCTTGACGTGTAATTCATGAGATACGAGAGAAAATACAGAGCGGAAAATCTTAGCCCCGAAGTGGTTCGGCAGGCAGTGCGACTGCATCCCGCATCTTTCCGGAAGATTTTCCCGGATCGGCAAATCAATAATATATACTTTGATACTGCCAATCTGGTCGCTTATAATGAGAATGTCGATGGGATAGCTGAACGACGAAAATTCAGAGTGAGGTGGTATGGCAAAGATATTTGTACTATCCAAAAACCAAAACTGGAGATCAAGATCAAAAATAATATGTTGGGTGCCAAGGAAACTTATCCCGCTATAGATTTTAGCCTCCACGATTTGAAACCACTTGCTCAATCTATCACTGAACACAGCCAGTTGAAATTATCTTTTATTCCTACGCTGATCAATTCCTATCAACGATCCTATTACGGAACCGCTAATGGCGATTTCCGGATTACCATAGACTCGAATCTTCGATATTTTTCCCCACTCAGTAGCCGAATGTTTACCCGATATAATATCTACGACGATGCTACTGTATTAGAATTAAAATATGAAGAAGACAAGGATGAACTAGCGGAAGAGATATTACAACATATTCCTTTCCGCTACTCGAAGAGCTCTAAGTACGTGACAGGGATGAATTTGACAGTTGGGTAAGATTTTTATAAGTTGTCAAAAAGCCAAGGGGTCAAGAACATAGCGTTCTTGACCCCTTGGCTTTTTAAATACTTGACGCCCTTTAATCAAAACTTCGGACACATAATCGAATCATCATCAGATTCTCCAAGATAAGTGATGGACAGCTCAAAAGCACCCTGTCGGGCAGTACTGATATTGGAAAGGTTCAGATCATAGGAAAGACCAACCACAACGGCATTAATTTCAATTCCTGCCATAAGAACTATCGCATCCAGACTAATTGAATCGTCATCATTGCCCACCGGACGAACCCAGCTACCTAAATGAAAAGAAGTAGACCCAAAGTCATTGAGTTGAACCCGAATATTGGCGCCGGTATTCATCTCCAGATGAGAGCCTTGAGAAGCGATCAAAAACCTTGGACTAATTGAAACTAAATCAGTTAGGGGAATACTTGCACTGAGTTGTCCAGAATATTTGGTAAACAATTTACTATCTCCGTTATTTTCAGGGCTATAAAAAGTCACTTGGGGTTGTAAAACATGATGCATGGCAAATCCTGCAAAAAATGACGTTTGATGGGCAGGGGCATAAGTATAATTAATACCGACTGATAAATCAGAGAAAGTAAAATTATTTTCGGGCAAATCTTCACCGGTTGCAAAATCAAAAGCATCAATTTCGTTGAATTGATCATCGAAAATCAAATTCTCATAGTTGATATTTCGCTGGGCTAGCGCTCCCTGAAAACCTACGGATAGAAATTGCGTTTTATCAAAATCTATCCCCTTATGGAAGGCACCGGAAATTGCGATTTGATTGGTACTAAAATCCACGCTACTTACATCATCATTGAAAAACATCAAACCTACCGCAAAGGCATCTTTATACCTGGAATCCAGTTCCACATCAAAACGAACATCTATAGCGCTCGAGAAGGTCACATAAGGATCATCTAAAGCATTTCGCCACTGATCCCGATAGATGGCATTCGCTCTGTATTTGCCATTGAAAGCTCCTGTTAAGGCAGGATTCAAGGTCAGCGGAGAGGCATAGAATTGGGTGAAATGTTGATCCTGAGCCTGGACAAAAAAAGTAGTTAACAACAGGCAAAAAAATGTAAATCTTATTTTTCTCATAAAATGGATTGATAACTTGTTTAGATTAGAGATACACAGTACCTTTTTTACGGGCGCAAAGTTATATTTTAAGCCCATAATATAAAAGCTATTTGCAAATTCAATGCTGGATTTTTGATAGTGTGGAATAAAAATCAATTCCTGAACGGAGTTTTAACATTATTTATTATTTTTACGGTTGCAGACGATTTTAGTCAATAGCTTTATATCTTGTTTTATATCAAACGGATTTCGAGTGCCTTTTCTTTAATAATGTATTCTATTAAAACAGCAGACCAATTCAATGAATTTTGGCATAAACCCACTAAGTGTAGTACCAGTCCGGCGTTCCGCTTCAGATAAGAGTGAAATGACCTCCCAGATTCTTTTTGGAGAGATGGTCGAAATATTGGAGACCAAAGGTACCTGGGCTAGGATTCGTTGTGCCTGGGATAATTATATTGGCTGGATTGATAGCAAACAAATGAAGGCAATCACCGCTGATGAGTACCATTTGTATCGTTTAAACTACTCCTGCTGTGTTGAGTTGATGCAACCGGCTGTCGGCAACGGCTATTACCTTCCGATCACCATCGGAGCGAATTTACCAAATTTCGATGGCCTGCGTTTCTCTTTGAACGGGAGTAGTTTCCAATTTAGTGGTCAGGCAATTACGCCATCTGAAATTGAACCGAGTGCGGAGTTGCTATTAAAAATGGCCCGCAGATACTTGTTTTCCCCTTACGTCTGGGGCGGGCGTTCTCCTTTTGGGGTTGATTGTTCAGGCTTTACACAGGTTGTCTATAAACTAATTGGTATTCCCATTCCCAGGGACTCAAGCGAGCAGGTAGACGAAGGAGTCTTAGTTGATTTTATCGAACAAGCGCAGGAAGGAGATTTGGCCTTTTTTGAAAATAGAAAAGGAAAAATAACCCATGTAGGTATTATAATGGCTGATAATCAAATTATCCACGCTTCCGGCCAGGTCAGAATTGATAAAATTGATCATTTCGGTATTTATAATGTAGATAGCAAAAAATATTCCCATCGACTACGCGT
>JBLHJZ010000410.1:0-4997 GCA_047619515.1 Saprospiraceae bacterium
GGGATGACGCATGTTTCAATAGCCAGAATCAAAAAAATAATCTAATTCTTGTCTGATTGCCTTTTTCAGATAATTTCATGTCCTCTAGCCTTATTCTGCCCCCCAAACTTCACCCAAATAACTCCTGGTTTCCGGGAGAATCTAATCTATTTTCCTGCTTTTCAAGTTAATTTTTCAAACAAATGCCAATCTATTAGGAAACTTATATTTAATGTGGTACTTTTGAAACAAAAATATTACCGTTTGTTTAAAGTAAGGTATATTATCATATGATTACAAAGGAACTCATCGTAGAAACAGCAACAAAATTATTCATTCAGCATGGTATAAAAACCATTACGGTGGATAAAATTGTAAAAGAGTTACATACGTCCAAAAGAACACTTTATGCTCATTTTGAAGATAAAACTTCCCTACTGAAAGCTTGTCTTTCGGTTTACCATGACAAGGTCAAAGCTGAAAATGAAGAAGTCATAGAATCTGCAGATAATGTGATAGAAGCCATGGGATATTTGCACCAAAAAATAGTGCAGCGCTCTTATCATGTTAACCCTAATTTCTTTAGCGATATTCTTCATTATTACCCGGGACTTCTTAATGAATCCTACAAAAATAAAGGAAATTTTGCACATCAGCAGTTGATTGAATTAGCCGGATGGGGGATTACAGAGGGCATCTTTCACGAAGATATGGATGTAGAAGTAGTCGGAAAAACAGTGCTTACCTTGCTTAAATTATTGAAAGATAATCACCAATTCCCTGTTGATGAATTTAGTAAAGAAAGATTGACTTTTGGTATTCTCGTGCCTTATATGAGAGGACTTTGTACCACTAAAGGAATCAGATTATTAGAAATTCAGGAAGAACTTTTTAGGGTTTCGATATAGTAGCGTACCGCAGGCTTTAACCTGTAGTTTAAATTTAAAAAAGCAAAAGTTACTGCCAACGCACAAATTAATAGCATTAAATTATTATAAATGAATATAAATAGCTCCCTTCAAAAAACTCCAATCGCTGTTATCGGTCTTTCTTCGATTTTTGCCGATGCCCGAAATATAGAGGAGTTTTGGACCAATATCATCCAATCCAAAGACAGTATCAAAGAAGTACCAGCTAATCGCTGGCCTATCGAAGATTACTACGATGCAGATATGTTTGCGCCAGACAAAACTTACTGCAAAGTAGGTGGTTTTCTTCCGGAGATCGATTTCAATCCTATGGAATTTGGCCTTCCGCCTAATATTTTGGAAGTGACAGACGCCAGCCAACTAATGGGTTTGGTGGCTGCCCGTGATGCTTTTATGGATGCAGGATATGGGAAAGGTTCTTTAAAATTTACCAAAGAACTTAAAGAAAAGACAGGGGTACTCCTTGGCGTAGGTGGCGGACAAAAACTCATCACCCCACTGATTGCCCGTTTGCAATATCCGATTTGGGAAAGAGCATTGAGGGCAAGTGGAATAGCAGAAGCTGATATTCCGCGTATTGTTGATAAGATGAAAAAAGCTTATGTGGGCTGGAATGAAAATTCTTTCCCCGGCTTATTGGGAAATGTTATCTCCGGAAGGATTACTAATCGTTTTGACCTTGGAGGAATCAACAGCGTCGTCGATGCTGCCTGTGCCGCTTCTTTGAGCGCTATCAAAATGTCTTTAAGCGAATTAGTAGAAGGAAGATGCGACATGATGTTGACTGGTGGAGTGGATACGGACAACTCTCCTTTTATGTATATGTCTTTTAGTAAAACGCCTGCTTTTTCAAAATCAGGAAAGATCAGCCCTTTCAGCGATGCAGCGGATGGCATGTTGATCGGTGAAGGGATCGGGATGATGGTACTGAAACGTTTAGCAGATGCGGAGCGGGATGGTGATCGGATTTATGCAGTAATCAAAGGTGTCGGAACCTCGAGTGACGGTCGCTTTAAATCTGTCTACGCACCGAGGCCTGCAGGTCAGGCAATGGCGATGAATCGTGCTTATGAGGATGCTGGCTATGCGCCTTCAACCGTTGGGCTCTTGGAAGCACATGGAACCGGAACAGGCGCAGGTGACCCGACAGAATTTACTTCGATGCAAATGGTTTTTGGAGCAGATAATCCTCAAAAACAGCATATTGCTTTAGGTTCTGTGAAATCTCAAATCGGACATACAAAAGCCGCTGCAGGTGCTGCCGGAATGGTAAAAGCGGTTTTGAGTTTATACCATAAAGTACTCCCTCCAACAATTAATGTAGATCAACCTAACTCGAAATTCGATATTGAAAATTCTGCTATTTATATAAATACAGAAGCAAGACCCTGGCTCAAAAATGCACATCCAAGACGAGCAGGAGTAAGTGCATTTGGCTTTGGTGGCATCAATGTCCATATCACGATGGAAGAATACCATGGTGAAAAACCACAGCATTATCGCTTACATGAGCCCTATAAAACGGTGCTACTCCAGGCTGAAAACGCTTCAGCCTTGCAACAGCTTTGCAAAGTCGAGTTAGAAAAATTGCAGGGATCAGATGCAGAGGCTGCTTTTCAAAACCTTACTGATGCTGCTAAGAATATCATGCTTTCTCCTTCAAATGCTCGAATTGGTTTTGTGACAACCGACATTAAGGAATGCATTGATTTCTTGCAAACGGCTACTCAAAATATTCAAACAAATACAAAGGAATTTAACCATCCTAAGGGCATTTATTTTCGCTCAAATGGTATAGATACGGCTACTCAAAAAGTAGTGGCTTTATTTGCCGGACAAGGTTCGCAGTATGTGGGCATGGGAAGAGAATTGGCAAATGCCTTTCCTGAGGTTGCACAGGCTTTTGAAAAAACGGATACCTTATTTGAAAAAAGTGGAGAAGCTCCTTTATCAAAAAATATTTTCCCAATCCCGGTTTTTTCCAACGAAGAACGGAAGGCTTATCAGAAAAATTTAACACAAACGCAATTTGTCCAGCCTGCTATCGGTGCCTTGAGCATGGGGCAATATAATGTCTTACAAAAAGCCGGCTTCCAACCGCATTTTACAGCAGGGCATAGCTTTGGTGAATTAACTGCACTTTGGGCTGCCGGTGTATTTGACGAGGATACTTTTTTAGCTTTGGCTAAAACGAGAGGCGCTGTAATGGCCATCGATAATCCAAATGCGGATGCTGGAACCATGCTCGCCGTAAAAGCACCTCAGGAACAAGTGCAACCAGCCATTGCCAATATGAAAGGTGTCCTTATTGCCAATGTTAATTCAAACGATCAGGTGATTCTTGCCGGAGGTACTCCGGAGATAAAAGCAGCGGAGGAGCAATTGAAATCCCAGGGTTTTTCTGTAGTGCCGCTTCCGGTCTCTGCGGCTTTTCATACTGACTTTGTAAAACATGCACAAGAGCCTTTTGCGGCTTTTATAGCTAAACAAAAATTCAATAAACCACAGATTCCAGTGTATGCGAATACTACCGGAATGGCATATTCTCAAGATCTGAACAGCTTGAAAGCTATTTTAAAAGACCAGATTTTAAATCCGGTTTTATTTAAAAATCAGATTGAAAATATGTACCAGGCTGGTGGTCGTGTTTTTATAGAATTTGGCCCAAAAGGAGTATTGACCAATCTAGTTAATAATATTTTAAAAGATAAAGATCATGTAGCGATTGCCGTCAATGCAAATGCAAAGAAAGACAGCGACTTACAATTTCGACAGGCAGTAGCACAAATGCAAGTCTTAGGCTTGCCTCTTACTCATGTTGATCCTTATAAAAAAACAATTGCTGCGCTTCCACCAAAGACAAAACTCAATGTGATGTTGAGTGGGAACAACTATGTGTCTGCACCCACTCAAAAAGCTTATCAGGATGTATTGAATGATGGCTTTAAAATATCAGGAGGCCAAACTAAAGTGATTGAAAAAATAGTCGAGGTAGAAAAGATTATAGAAGTTCCGGTGGGAAATATTACTAATATTCAAACTGAAAACGAAGAAGAAATGATGAATAAAGAAATCCTCCAATTGCTACAGGCAACACTGGAATCATTTAAAACGAATCAAACTAAATCGCTCGAAATATTTGAACGATTTATGAATGATCAAAACCAGCAAGCCCAGCAACTATTGCAGTTATTAGCCAATCAAATGGACAGTAATCAAAACGTTACTCCAGCAGGAAACGGACAAAAGCCAAATGGTTTTTCAACTAATATTCCTCCTATCGTTCCGGAAACACCTTTGTACTCCAATGGAAATGGAAACGGAAATGGAAACGGAGCGAAAAATGCAATTGCTGCTACTCCTCAGGTAATAAAAGGGGCAACAGCACCTGTAACGCCACTTGTGACTCAGCCAGCCAGCATTGCCGCAGACACTTCCAACTTAGAAAAGCTGCTGCTCGAAGTAGTGAGTGAAAAGACAGGCTATCCCACAGAAATGCTGGAATTGACCATGGATATGGAAGCAGATCTGGGTATCGATTCCATCAAAAGAGTAGAGATATTTGGTGCTTTGACGCAGCAATATCCAGAAATGTCCGGTATCAATCCGAATGAATTGACAGAATTGAGAACCCTGGGAGAGATTGTCAGCTATGTGAGTCAAAAAGGTGGCGCGACGGTGATAATTCAATCAGTTAGCGCTCCGGTGGCCAAAGTGGAAACGCCAGTCGCAGCGACTGCACCTGTTCAAGCAGCTCCAGTAAGTAATGGTACGGACACTGGCAAATTAGAAAAACTATTGCTCGAAGTAGTGAGTGAAAAGACAGGTTATCCCACAGAAATGCTGGAATTGACCATGGATATGGAAGCAGATCTGGGTATTGATTCCATCAAGCGAGTAGAGATATTTGGTGCTTTGACGCAGCAATACCCTGAGATGTCAGGAATCAATCCAAACGAATTGACGGAGTTGAGAACCTTAGGAGAGATTGTTACCTATGTCGGTCAAAAAGGAGGCGCTGCGGTAGCTAATCAATCGGTTGCTACTCCTGCTGCAACAGTTCAAGCGCCAGTTGCAAGCCCGGTAGCT
>JBLHJZ010000411.1:0-4994 GCA_047619515.1 Saprospiraceae bacterium
TTACTGGATTATAATGGATATTTATATCGAAGTTTTTTATAAAGAACTTCAATAACAAAAAGCTATGGAGATTAAGATTGTCTGTAATATTTTTCCATAAAAAACAAGTTTATAATTTTTATTTCTGATCATCGGTGGTCGGGTGCGCTTTCTTTTTCCAAAGCTAAAAGATTAAGATTACAGGGCAGTTTTATGGGTACACGGCAAGTTTCATTTGGAGCTTGCCGTGCCTATTTTTACCAGTCTGGGTTTAATTAATTTTAGAGTGCGTGACAGATTGTCGGAAATTTGATTCAAGTTATTAGCTCTTGGCTTTTAGCAGTTGGCTTCCCTTTATCGTGCCCTAAAACGCGCATGAGGGAAGCCAACGGCCAAAAGCTAAAAGCAGCAAATATGTTACGCACGCTTAATTTTATAACATTTGACAAAGCACTAGTGATTTTTAATTCCTATAAAGCTTGCTTTAGACATCTCAACAAAGCCTCCATATCCTTCTTCTCATTATACACATTAGGCGCTACACGGATCGCATTTCCACGGATCGAAATAAAGACATTTTCCTTTTCGAATTGCGTCTTTAATTTTAAAATATCAATACCTTCCGGCATTCGGATTCCAAAGAGATGAAAAGCCATTGAGGATTCCGATCCAACCGTACATCCCAGGGATTGAAAAGCAGAAAGATAAGGAGAAACCAGATTTTTACAATAGTCCTGAATTCGGGTAGGTTGCCATTCCAGAAGCTGTTTGATCGAAGCATTCAGCATGGGGACATAAATAAAATTACTGTTTTCGCCTACTGCATATCTTGCTGCTTTTGGTTTATATTCCGATTGATAATTTACCAGATTTTCAAATTGCTCACTGCCTTTTCTATTGATCCAGTTATCTTCAATCGGAGTACCTTTGTCAAACAGAGGGCCGTAATAGGCGATCCCCATACCGTAAGGACCGAACATCCATTTGTAAGCACCACATATCAAGGCATCCGGTTGAACGTCATCCATATCAAAAGGTAAAGCGCCAATAGATTGGGTTCCATCAATAATTAAGGCAGCGCCAACTTCACTAGATCTTTTACGAATAGATTTCAGATCGAATAGCGTCCCATCTGCCCAATGGACAATAGGCATAGCCACAACCGCGGTTTGCTCATCAATATTATCGAGGATATTTTGATTCCAGGTTTCTGTTCGGTTCTCTGGCGATTCAGGAGCAGAGACTATTTTGATTGTTGCCCCTTTTTCATCCGCTAGTTGTTTCCAGGTGTAGTAATTACTAGGAAATTGCTCTCCAATGATTAGGACATTTTGCCCTTTTGAACAGTTCACATTCCTCGCTGCATTGGCTATTCCATAAGAGGCAGCAGGGATCAGTGCAATCCGCTGGGAGTCATCACCGTTGATCAGTTTCGAAAAATTTGCTTTTAAATCTTCAACAGGATTAAAGAAATCATCTTTTGAATATTGGAAAGGACGTAACCGCTTTTTGATTTCGTGCTGACCGATGGCTTCAGATTGTTTGAGTAGTGGCCCCATATAGGCGCAGTTGAGATAACTGACATCGTCGGGGAGATCAAAGAGGTATTTTTGGCAAGAGAGCATGGAAATATTGGATTAAAACATGAAGTAAAAATTCAGTGCTATTTTTATTCAAAGCTCATATTCCTTATTCCTTTTCTCGATTCGCAAGCTCTCCTTCGATAAACTCAGGACATGACTCGAAAGGACACCTTATTCTTAATTCCTACTTCACCAACCCCTCATACAACCAATTCGCCAAAGCCTGCCGATTGTTCTCTACCATAAAGCGTTGCTGGTCGAAGCTGTTCCGGATATTTCCAAGTTCGATAAAAATAGAAGTAGGCTTGGCTTCGCGAAGCATATGTAAATCACGAGGCTTAACAGTGCCATGGTATTCTCCGCTTTTGCGATTCTCTTTATACCTGGCTTTGAGATTATTTCTAACCTTTACAGCCAGTTTTTTACCATCAGTACTGCCGGGAAAGTAATAAAAAAAGACATCGGACTGGTGGCTTTGATTATTGGAGTCAATATGAATAGTGACCAAAACCTGATCATTTATACCTTGTTTTTTATGTCGCTCGAAAAGTTCATTGACCGCATCGGATCGTTGATATAAGCGGCTTTTTTGGCTCCTGGGGATAATAAAGTTACCCCAGCAGTATTCATCATAATCACAGGGAAGAATCTGGCCATCCCGTATCCCGTCATTAGGGTCACGGACAATCATATAGGCTAACGCACCGTGTTCAAGCAGGTTTTTGACGACTCGTAAAGATACATCGTAGGCATATTCATCCTCGCATAACTGGATACTACCACTCTTTCCTACTGCTCCTACATCAGGCCCACCATGACCACTTACGATATAAAATACTTTTCCACGGAGTTTATCGTCTTTAAGTGGGACATAAGCGTTTTTCTTTCCAAATATCGGAAATTTTCGATAGCCACTTAGTTTTTTCGATTCTGCGATGATCTTTTCATCGATTTTTTCATTTGGGACAACAGGCCTTTCCTTGATGTCTACTTTTACCACTTCTTCCGTTTCCTCTTCCTCTTTTTCTTTACTTGGAGATACGTTTGTATTTTCGGTCACTACTTCCGGACTTTTCTTCGGAGCACTATCCATGCAATACAATTCATTATAAGGCACCCAGATGATCTTACTCCCTACCAGCGATGATTGTCTTAAATCTTCATCCTTTAACCTTTCATTGTAAATTTTGACCCGGTGAGCCGGTTCCCAGTCGTCAAATCCGACGGAGGTTCTGATACTGGTTCCATTATATTTATAAATCAGGATAGGAAGGAAGTATTTTTTTTCCCTTATTAATTTTGCCCCTCTTTCGAGTTTGTTTAATGCATAAAACTGATCAAAATTACAAGTGAAAGCTGCAAGATGATAACGATCCAGAAAGACATGAATATTATCTCCATCCAGTGCTTCCACTTTATGGTAATAAGGTTTTTCCTCAACAGTCAAAGTAGACATGGAGGAACACAAAAACAGGATTGATAAGATTAGGAATCGGTACATTGTTATGGTCTCTTTCAGTTTTCTCGCCTCCAAAGATATTGTAATTAACAGATTTACGCAATAAAGTATACAAATGTTTGAAACGAAGGTTATTAATTAGAAATTATAGAACACTTAAGTAAGTTATTTTTATTTTCAAAAAGTATTTACAATTCTATGAATAAACAAAGTGGTGAATTTAGTTAATTTACACTGAATATGAACTTAAGTAAAGAAATAGTAATCCTTTTGCAAAAGGAGATGAAAATCGAATGGCGGCAAAAACATGCAATCGGAGGAATCCTGTTGTATGTGGTCTCGACGATTTTTGTAGTGTACTCAGCTATCAAGAATGTGAACCCCAGTGTCTGGAATGCATTATTTTGGATTGTAATCCTGTTTGCAAGCGTCAATGCACTGGTCAAAAGTTTTGTCCAGGAAAACAGCACCCGGCAGTTGTATTATTATACCCTGGCAAACCCGACGGCCATTATTTTGGCAAAGATAATCTATAATAGCGGTATGCTCTTACTGTTAAGTATCTTGTCATATGGCGCTTTTACCTTGTTTGCCGGAAATCCAGTGAAAGACTCCGGACAGTTTTTTTTGGCTATCTTATTAGGAAGTATTGGTTTTTCCATCACTTTTACTTTTATTGCAGCTATATCTGCCAAAGCTAGTAATAGTGCGACATTGATGGCGATACTCAGTTTCCCATTGGTGATTCCTATAATACTTACGCTTTTAAAAATATCCGCCAATGCACTTCGTTTAATGCAGGACTCGGCGATTTGGAAAGATATTCTTACTTTAGTCGCTATAGATTTATTAATGATCGCTATGGCATTTATTTTATTTCCTTTTTTATGGAGAGATTGAAGAGACGAAACGGTATAATGGTACACGGTATATCGGTTCACAACGATCGTAAACCGATAAACCGATAAACCGATAAACCATCCTAACATGCGAAAATACTGGTGGAAAATTCTAGGAGTTGCCTTACTCGTTTATACCTTTACGATGGGGCTTTTGATTCCATTGAGTCCAGGGATTTATAAACTTAATCCGGGGTTTATGAACGCCGGGCAATCCGATATACTGGAAATAACGGGCTATAATACATTTTATACCAAGACCGCAGAACCAGTCCGGGTTTGGTTGAAATATGATAGTCTTTATGCTATTGCCGCTGATAAGGTTGACGTGATAGATGACAGAAAACTTCAGGCTCATTTTGATTTACCTAAATACCTGCCGGTTACAGATCGGACTATTTTGACTAACCTCATCGTATATGATGATCATAATGGCGCTTCTACCTCGAAAAGTGCAGTCACTATTGTTCAGGACTCATTGGATAAAAATGAAACATTAGGCATTGCGGCATGGTCTGTGGCAAATATAGCCGCTTATGGAAAAGAAGAAGTTAGTTTTCCTTTCAAGAAGATAATCTATGAAACGATTCGGAATCTTTTTTTCCATGTTCCTTTTTGGTTTGCTATGTTTATCATTTTTATTGCAGGCATTAGCCAAAGCATTATGTATTTGCGAACCAATGACCCGGAGTATGACTATAAATCCATGTCTTTTACGCTGGTAGGTACCCTCTTTGGAATTATAGGATTGTGTACCGGGATGATATGGGCGAAAGACACCTGGGGAACCTATTGGTCATGGCAGGAAGTAAAAATGAATATGACAGCCATTGCTTTGCTGATTTATCTTTCCTATTTCATTTTAAGGCAGAGTTTTGATGATGATGAACGAAGCGCAAGAATCAGTGCAGTATTTAGCATTTTTGCTTTCGCTGCGATGATTGCCTTACTATACGTGGTACCAAGAATGGTGAGCAGTCTTCACCCAGGGGCAGAGGGAAATCCCGCTTTTAGTGAATACGATTTGGATAGTACCATGAGATGGGTTTTTTATCCGGCAATTATTGGCTGGAC
>JBLHJZ010000412.1:0-4994 GCA_047619515.1 Saprospiraceae bacterium
CTTTTCGCCCTACTCTTCGTCTCGTCCTCCCCTTCATAGCTAAGGCTATGAGGCTCCGGGCGTTCCTTGATTAGCACAAAAATTCATTAGCCATAATTCAGCCACTACTTATTTTACGCTGCACTTAACAAAGCCACAATAACTAGGTAGCCACTATATTCTTGAATAAAGCCACGAATTAGTACAAATGGACACGAATAAATACATTTTCACATTCGTGAAATAATCTGGGCAAATTCGTGTAATCTATGGCTAAAAAATATAGAAAATCATGGAGTGGCTACTGAGACGGGAATAGTTTTACCATTAAAATATTTTTGCCCATTTAATGCAAAATCAGCAATAAATTCACCCATATCATCACTTGAAGTAGGCGCTTTATATTCAGGGAAGGCGGCGCGAAGCATATCTGTGTTCACTGCTCCAAGACATAGACAGTTAGAAATAATATTACTATCTTTTAACTCCTCCGCTAAACATTCTGATAAATTTGCTAATGCAGCTTTACTTGAGCTATAGGCAGATAATCCTGGGAATTTGCTGCTCCCCTGGAATCCACCCATACTTCCAATATTCACAATATGAGTAGCTGAGGTGTTTTTTCCCATAAAGGGCAAAAGGTATCTGATCAATTTGGCAGGCCCTAAAACATTTGTTTGAAAAATCGACAACCAATCTTCTTCTTCCAGTAAAGAAAATGGTTTATTGATTAATACTCCGGCATTATTTATTAGTACATCTATGTTAAGGGATAGGTCAGGAAAAGTTTCTATCGAAAATTGTTCTAAATCAAAATGATAGCATTCAATGTTAGAATTTGTTAATTCTTCGTCAGCCTTAACTTTCTCTAAGAACGATTTTATGTTTCTCGTTAAAACAAAAATCTTGTTATTTTTATCTTTTGCAAGACGCTTTATAGTAGAATAACCTATCCCTCGACTTGCTCCGGTAATAACAATATTCATATTCTTTATTTTTTTGATAAGAAACTTAGGATAAATTTAGCCGCAGATGACTCGGATTTCCACGAATTTAAAAAAACTTTAAATCTGTGAAAATTCGAGTAATCCGTGGCTTTATTCTTATTCATACTTTTATCTGTACAGGTCGAATTTGCCTGCCGGCCGTACAGGCGGGTTGGCCTGCCTGATTAAATATTGTATAAAAGAAAGTTATCAACTGGGTTTATTTTACCCTGTCTTAACTAATCTTCCTGTAAAAACGGATATCGATAATCCGAAGCAGGTACAAAGGTCTCTTTGATAGTCCGGGGAGAGATCCATCGTAATAAATTCAAAATCGAACCTGCTTTATCATTAGTCCCTGATCCTCTAGCGCCTCCGAAAGGTTGCTGCCCGACGACTGCACCCGTTGGTTTATCATTGATATAAAAATTACCGGCTGCATGTCGGAGTTTGTTGGTCGCCAGATCAACCGCATAACGATCATTAGAGAAAACAGCTCCTGTCAAAGCATAGGGAGAAGTGGAATCTACGATATCTAGGATTTCTTCGAATTTATTATCTTCATAAACATAGACCGTCAACACAGGGCCAAAAATCTCCTCGCACATAGTGGTATACTTCGGATCCTTGGTTTCAATAACTGTAGGCTCTATAAAGTATCCTTTTGATTTGTCATAATTTCCACCGGCAATGATTTCTACATTCGAATCTTTCTTTGCATTAGCGATATATCCGGAAATCTTATCGAATGCACGATCATCAATTACCGCATTAATATAATTGGTAAAATCTTCCGGGGAGCCCATTTTTATGGATGCAAGATCATCGATCATATATTTTTTTACATCAGTCCAAAGACTTTTAGGAATATATGCTCTGGACGCTGCGGAACATTTCTGCCCCTGAAATTCGAAAGAACCTCTCACCAGCGCGGTGGCGACTTGTTTTGCATTCGAAGAGGCATGAGCTACTACAAAATCTTTCCCGCCAGTCTCCCCTACTATCCTCGGATAAGAACGATACGTACTGATATTATTGCCGACCTTTTGCCATAGCGTCTGGAATACTTTCGTACTTCCGGTAAAATGCAAACCTGTAAAATCAGGATGGGTAAAAATAATATCCCCAGCTACGGGACCATCTGTGAAGATGAGGTTGATAACACCACCGGGCAGTCCTGCTGCTTCAAATATCTCCATGATAACTGCTGCAGAATAAATTTGTGTTTCTGCCGGTTTCCAAACAATTACATTCCCTAACATCGCTGGAGCTGCACAAAGATTACCTGCGATCGAAGTAAAATTAAACGGGGTAAGTGCAAAGACAAAACCTTCTAATGCACGGTGTTCCATTCGATTCCAAACCCCTGGGCCACTTTCTGGTTGTTCTGCATATATCTGGGTCATAAACTGTGCATTATATCTCAGGAAATCGCAAAACTCTGCTACCGCATCAATTTCCGCCTGATACACATTTTTTGACTGACCAAGCATAGTCGCCGCGTTCATCTTTGCCCGGTAAGGTCCGGCCAATAAATCAGCTGCTCTAAGGAATATCGCAGCACGCTCCTGCCAGGGCATATTTTCCCAGGCCGGCTTAGCTTTCAGCGCAGCCTCAATAGCCTGATGCACATGCGAAGAATCCCCTTTTGAAAAATGACCAATCACATGACTGTGATCATGAGGAGGTGTAATTTCAATTTTATTATCAGTAGTTACTTTTTTACCGCCGATAATCATGGGGATATCGATCTTTTGGGCATTCATAGTAGCGTAAGTTTTCTGCACCTCTGCTCTCTCTGCTGAGCCTGGCTCGTAACTTAAAACAGGTTCATTGCTCGCTATGGGTACTTCGTAAAATGCATTTGACATATCTTAAAATATTGGTTAGAAAAATTTAATTCTGTTTTTTGCAAATGTAGTGCTTAGGAGGGAGATAATGAAATGTTTACTTGGGAAATGGAACCAGGGCATCAAACCAATAATTTCGCTAGACTTCTAAAGTCTTAAATCTTAATTTCTGGAGGTAAAAATGGGGAAGCATCTCCCTTTCCTTTGATAATCTCCCTGACGATTGTTGAACTAATATGAGAAAAAGCAGGGCGGCTAATCAAAAAGAGAGTTTCCAATCCCTCCCCGACAATACTATTGAGCTGTGAGATTGTTTTTTCATAATCAAAATCAGAGGCATTTCGTAAACCCCGGAGCATATAATTAGCCTTAATACGTGTACAGTAATGTGCGGTAAGTCCTTCGTAAGAATCTATTTTTACAGTGGGTTCGTTTTCAAAAACCTTTTCGAGCCACGCTAGTCTTTGTTCCAGTGGAAAAAGGCTATTCTTCTGTGAATTTATTCCGACTGCAATGATAATCTCATCGAATAGCGGAACAGCGCGCATAACAATATCTACATGGCCTGAGGTAATAGGATCAAAAGAACCAGGAAAAACAGCTTTTTTCATAAATGGATAGCATTCAGGTAAAGGTTATAATTTTCGTCGTCGAAACATACGAAAATTACCTGATCAATCGAATCATTTTTAGCTAAAAATTCTTTGACCATACTCATTGCTGTTTGAGCTGCCAGATCTTTTGGAAAGCGGTAAACTCCAGTACTTATATTTGGAAAAGCGATCGTCTTTATTTTATTGGAAAGGGCAAGGTCTAAACTTTCAGTATAATCAGGATGCTAAAAGGGAGATTTGCTCAAATGTTTTATCACCAGTCCAAACGGGGCCCACCGTGTGGATGACATATTTGGAAGGAAGAAGACCAGCCGAAGTAATCACGGCAGCTCCGGTTCTGCAACCACCTTGTTTTGCATGAATCGCTTTGCATTCCTCCAAAATTCGAGGACCTCCTGCCCGATGAATAGCGCCATCTACCCCACCACCGCCAAGCAAGGAATAATTGGCAGCATTGACAATAGCATCCACCTCAAGTGTGGTACTATTTCCTTTGACAACCTCAATTTTATTCATCTCCAGTAATGATCTTAAAAGAATCCAAAAATTTATCAACCGAAGGATTTAGACTTTTATCCCGAAGGGTTATAGTCTGCACGGCATAATATCTGTTCTTTACCAGAAAGGCTTTGGTTTTAATGGCCGCCGCATTGTCTCCGTAATTTACCCGCCATATTTTTCCCGGATAGCCTCCTGATTTTATATCAGATTGATAAAACAATTCTCCTTTGACGCTATGTACTGAAGTTTCAATGGTCGCATCATAAAAGTCTTTTAACAGTTCCAGCGAATCAGAATGAATACTACCTTCCGGATAATCACAATAACTGACCATATAAAGAAAATTATCAGCATCCTTGTCATCTTCCGGTTGATAATAAAAGGTATGGTAAGATAGCTCACCAACAGCAGTCTCCGATTTTTCGACCTTTTCTATCATTTCACCCGGCGTTAAGACAGAAAACAATCCGGTCTCTGAGGTAAACCATTCCCAAGTGACAGGAATTTGAAAAGCAAAAAGGAATAACAAAGATATCGAGAGGAAATTTTTCATAAAAATGATTTGTTTTATACTTCGAACGGCTTGAAAAAATGATTATGCTAAATTTTAAAAACTCGTGATTCAAGCCTTCTCAGAACCTGTTCTAAGCCAGTAGAAGAACATGTCCTGAGCTTGTCGAAGGATGACAAATAATTGAAAACCTATCTTTTGTCATACTGAGTGCGACTCCAAACCTCCAAATGAAAATCACGATTTTATCCCGCGCGATTCGATAACGAAGGTATGTCTTTTAATGGTATAAGAAGGAGAGAAAAAGAATAAAAGATGAATCTTAGTCACAGCCTAATTGTTGTTTTGAAATAGCATCATTATTCGGAAAACAGTTGCCGGAAAGCACACTTTCGGGTACATATCTGGCCATTTCGGAATCATAAAGCGCATTTTCAAGAAAATCAATCAACTGGTTTATTTCTTTTTCCGATAAATCCAGCGGCTGAAAAGAGGAAGCTAATTTGCCCTTGCAAAACATCAATTAAATTAACTATTGAATAGTAGTTGCATG
>JBLHJZ010000413.1:0-4992 GCA_047619515.1 Saprospiraceae bacterium
GGGAAGAAGACAATACGATGATCAGCGTGATGGGCATATATTTCATAAAACTCCCCATGATCCCCGGCCAGAATGCCAGCGGGACAAAAGCAGCTAAAGTAGTTGCCGTAGAAGCGATGATGGGCAAGGCTACCTCACCCGTTCCATATTTTGCGGCATCTATACCTGAGTACCCCTGTTGCATATAACGATATATGTTTTCGACCACCACAATAGCATTGTCCACCAGCATCCCTAAGGCAAGAATCAAGGAGAACAGCACCATCATATTTAGGCTATAACCCAGTATATTGATGATCAAAATTCCCATCAGCATCGACAAGGGAATCGCCAGACCAACGAACATCGAATTACGTATACCCAGAAAAAACAGTAGAACTATTACCACCAGGATCACCCCGGAAATAATACTGTTTTCAAGGTTGTCCACCATACTGCGGGTCATGACACTCTGGTCATTGAAAAGGGTGACTTTGATATCATCCGGGAATACTTCTGCCTTTGCTTTTTCGACTGCTGCTTTGATTTTATCAGAAGCGTCCAGTAGATTGGTGCCGCCACGTTTGATCACATCCAGGGAGATTACCGGGAGCCGGTCTGCCCGTGCGATACTGGTTTTTTCTTTTTCTCCAAAAGATACTTTCGCAATATCCCGCAAATAAATGGGGGCATTATTTTCATTTTTAACGATCATATTCGCCAGCTCTTCTGCGGACTCAAATTCTCCTATAACTCGTATCGAACTCCGAAAGCCGTTATTTAAAACCTCGCCGCCTGACATGTTCATATTTTCCGACTTCACAGCATTCTCGATATCTCCGAAATTAACCTGGGTAGCTTCCATTTTTGGGAGATCTACCTCGATTTTTACTTCTCTTTCCAATGCTCCTTTTAAGTCTACTTTTGAAATCTCTTTGATATCTTCGATTTCATCTTCCAGGTATTCTGCATATTTCCTCAATTGTGCATTTGGATAATCACCGGAAATATTGACGGACATAATCGGGATTTCTGACATATTGATCTCCAAGACTTCAGGATCATTATCCAGATCGTTGGGCAACTCAGACTTAGCTTTATCGACGGCATCTTTTATTTTCCGGACAGCAACATCCATCTCTACATCAGCTTCAAATTCTGCGGTAATAATAGAGAAATCCTGTAAGGAAGAAGACTTAAGCTTTTTGATTTCAGAAATTGACCCCAGTTCTTTTTCGAGCGGACGAGTGATTAGGTTTTCGATATCCTCCGCTGAGTTTCCAAAGTACTGGGTATTAATATAAATCTCCGGCCAGTCTACTTCCGGATAAGCCTCTTTGGGCATATTATTATAGCCACTTACGCCAAAAAGAATAATCATCAGTGTCAATATAAAGATACTGGTCCGATTATCAACCGCCAGCGAAGTCAGCCCGTATTCCCGTAAGCCTTTTGCTATTTTTTCCTTTAGATTAACCATTGTTTTCTGCAGTAGTTGGTTTGATAATTTTAATTAACTCGTCTTTCGCCAATCCTCTGGCTCCACGTACAATAATTTCTTCTCCTCCTTCCAAACCGGAAAGAATGATAATGCCTCCTTCATAGCTTTCTCCGGTTTCGACCATCATTTTTTTAGCATGCTCTCCTTCTTCATTGACCCCTTTGATATATACATAAGAGCGACCACTTACCTCTTGCTGCACTAATTCCAGAGGAACAACTACCGCATCCTTTTGCGTAAAATCATTGAGTAACATATTTGCCAAGAGATTAGGCTTCAGCAGGCTTTTTTGATTGGGCACATTTACTTCTACCTTGAAAGTCCGGTTAGCCGGGTTAATAGTATTACCTATCAGGCTAACCTTCGCCTTGGTTTCCATATCGAGTGCGGGAAATTTAATCGTCACCATTTCCCCTCGTTTAATCGCTTTCAAATATTTCTCCGGTACGTCCGCCACCACTTTTACGGTACCGGTGCTGATAATCTGCGCAATCGGTACTCCCGGGCCAGCCATCTCTCCGGATTTCAAATATACCATATCCACTACACCGGAAATGGGTGCATACACATTTGCTTTTGTCAATTGAAACTTTGTCGTTTCCAGCGATTTTTCAATTCGCTCTTTGCCGTTTTTAGCTTGCAGATATTGAATCTCCGAACCGATATTCTGATCCCACAGGCGCTTCTGGCGGTCGTATATATCGGCAGCCAATTCGAGGGATTTATTCAATTCAGCGATTTGTTTATCGACCCCTTCCATGTCCACTTTTGCGATAAGCTGTCCTTTGCGAACATTCGTACCTTCTTCCACCGTGACACTGATGAGGCGACCACCTGTCTCACTACTAGCCATTACGATATCATCGGACTGGACATTAGATTGGATATTAACAAACCTTTCAAAGGTTTTTCGTTCCACTTTTTGAGTGGTGACCAAAGTTCTTGGTTTTTCTTTTTTACTATTTGGATCGAGCGAATCCACTTCCTGTTCTAGTTTCCCAATGAGCTTGTTGAGTTCTTTCAGCTCTTTTTCTTTTTCTTTTAATAATACTTGTTTTCCTGCAAGATCTACCGGATAGGTCGCTTCCGGTTGACAGGCGATGGCTAGTAATACGATTAGTAATAGTGGGCTTAGATATTTCATTGATGTTTTGTTTAAATGTTCTTTTGATATTTTAAAAACCGCAGGGAAAAATGAGAATTCGCAGAGCGATTCAATTCAAGTACTCCGCGTTTTCTCTACGTCCTCCGCGATTAATTTTATTCCCCAAGCGCCTTATCCAAAGCTCTTTTTGCGACAAGCAGATCGTACCTTGCCTGGATATAATTTTGCTGGGTATCATAAAGACTTTGTTCTGCCTGGGTGATTTCAAGGCTTGAACCGATACCTTCCTTATATTTTATTTTGGTCGTATTATAAATCTTATCTGCCAGGTCCATATTCTTCTTTTGGTTGCTCAGCCGTTGTTGGGCGCTGATGTAACTGGTACGGGCATTGGTCACCTCCAGAGAGATGGCCTGCTTTAGCTGAGTCTTTTGATTTTGAGCTTCTTCCAAATCCAGTTTAGCCCGATTGGTCTTAGCTCTTTTTTCAAAACCATCAAAAATAGGGACATTAAGTTGCAAGCCGACTACGGTAGAAGGCACCCAGACTGGATTATCAAAAAGGTTATCGCCCTGTGCGGATTGCTGATACGAGCCGTAAGCGGAGAGACTTGGGAGATACCCTGATTTATTAAATTTTATATTGAGCTCATTCAACTGGAGACCTAGATCAATCACCTGGATTTCCGGCCGTCGGTTGTAATTGATATCAGCGGTCAACTGCTCTTCCGAGGCGGGTACGAATAATTTTTCAATATCGTCCACCGCCACAATAGGATCCTGAACCGGATAAGCCATCTGGAATTTCAACACATTATAGATCAACTCCTTTTGCCGGTCAATATTATCAATTTCGGTTTCCAGAATAGCAAAAGACAAGGCTAAACGATCCACATCCAGTTGTTCCACAAAACCTTCTTTATATAATGCTTTGGTTTCGTTTAGTAGATTTTCGAGGTTGTTGATATTTTTTAAAAGTGTCTTTTTACTTTCTTCTAAAATCAAGGCGGGCAGGTAAGCTTCGATAATTTTATTTTTAACCTCATAGATGACCCGCTCCCGATCCTTCTGGACATAATTGCGATAGGATTTGGCAGCCCGAAGCCCTGTGATATAACTGGCATCAAACAATAGCGCATTTGCCTGAATCGAAGCAGTAAGGTTGTTTTTCAAACCAAACTCTAATTTTTCAAAAGTTCCTTCCGGTACGCTCGGATCAAAATTACTGATATCCACTACAGACGCAGGGATCTGGATAAAGTATTGATAATCTACGCCAGCAGAAATCTGGGGAATACCGATAGCTCGTCTTTCGATGATTTGCTCATTGGCATCAGCGATGTTGATTTGTGCCAGGCGCATATCGATGCTATGTTCGAGCGCATATTTTATGGCATCGTCAAGTGTGAATTGTTTGGCTTCCTGTGCCTGTAAAAACACACAAGCCAGGAGCAGGGAAAAAAGGATTAATTGACGTTTCATCGTTATGTTTAAGCTAAATAAGAGAATGTTTTTCCAAAAGTTTCAGCCCCTTGGCCGAAGCTATTCCATGTAAATGATACTTAATATATTCTTTAAACAAGTTTTCTTTATTATAATCCCGTAAAGGAAACACATCTTCATCGACTATGATCGAAGTCTTCCCGACATACAGCTTAGCGATAATATCCGGATTAAGATCATTTCTATACACGCCTTGTTCGATGCCCCTTTCAATGTTGTCTTTGATCACCCCATAAATATGCGTTTGATTATAAGACTCCATAAGATCCCAGGATTTACGATGATATTTCTGCAAATCATAAGTCAATCCGGAGGGCATTTCCCGAAACATCTGCGTAATATATTTGGCAAGAATTACCATCTCATGAATGGCATTCTCCGCTTCACCACGAATCGAGGCGATCATCTTTTTTTCGTCGTCGATGTATAGCTGAACCGTCTGTTCGATCAGATCGGCTTTATTCTCCACATGCTGGTATAAGGTCTTTTTTGAAATCCCAAGTTCCCTGGAAATATCATCCATCGTCACACTCTTGACGCCATACTTCAGAAACAAGCCTGTTGCACCTTGTAATATTTTCGCTTTTGATTCCATTAAAGTCTCTCTGTTTTTCTACTATAATACGATAAAAAAACGTTGGAAACTTTCAATTGTTTTAAAGTTTCCTGTGTTTTTTTATTTTTTTTGAAAAAAGATTTATTGTTTTGAATAACAATCAGGAAGGCAGTATTAAGTTTGTTTTTCGGGTGTTGGTTAATATTAGATTTGGTGATTTTTGGAAGACATTCTACGAGTCTTTTGTACCAGTAATTCTCATTTTAGCGAATAAGAAATCCCGAAGGTATTTAATGAGAATAACCACCGATAAAATCGGTGGAAAAACGTAATGACTTAAATAACCATG
>JBLHJZ010000414.1:0-4991 GCA_047619515.1 Saprospiraceae bacterium
AATCGTTACAGGTTTCCTTATTCAGAAAATATTCAAATCCAAAAAGTATAAAATAGGAAAAAAACGAAAACTCCGAATGCTCGACATCACTATGATTAAACCTGTGTTTGGACCGTGACCTTTTCAGTGGTGAGGAGTGAGAGGTGAGGTTGTGATCTTGGCCCAGAACCAGCAAGACCTCATCAATTTTTCAGGGGTGAGGAGTGAAAAGTGAGAGGTGAGGGGTATGTCGTCTCTGCCCTCACTCCTCCCCTCTCACCCCTGATTCAAGTATTTGCTGCAGCCCTACCTCATATCCTTTCAGCCCCATACCCGCATAAAAACCAATGCACTTATCTGTAAAATAAGAATGATGCCTGAAAGATTCTCTGGCATGGATATCCGAGATATGTACTTCTACTGCAGGAGTCGTAATCGCTCCAAGTGCATCAGCGATAGCAATAGAAGTATGGGTATAAGCCCCGCCATTGATAATAATACCATCGTAATTAAACCCTATTT
Organism: Saprospiraceae bacterium; assembly: GCA_047619515.1. Taxonomy (GTDB): domain Bacteria; phylum Bacteroidota; class Bacteroidia; order Chitinophagales; family Saprospiraceae; genus JAHDHW01. Next base: position 502 of record JBLHJZ010000414.1, read on the forward strand.
CGTGGAGCTTGTCAATAATCAACCCTTCGTGGTTGGTTTGAAAATATTCCAGCATGACATGGGGGTATGTCTGTTTTAATTTTTCAAAATAACTTTCAAAAGATTCATTGCCATAGATATGTGGCTCTCGTTTTCCCAGGAGGTTTAGATTCGGCCCGTTGATAATAATAATTTTCATGTTTTCAAAAAGTAAAAAAGCTGAAAGGAACGAAATGTCCTCTCAGCCTATTTATAAATTTTTTATCCTTTCATTAGACTTTATTCGGTTTTCAGTACTTCACTTCGCCTTTCCCTCAACGTTGTTCGGGACAGGACTCAGTACAAGCGTTCGTAGCCGCTCTTAGGTACAAAAACTTTTGGAATAAAGTCTATTATCTAGTTTGCCATATCTGAGATAAACTTTATACGCATAAGCTGAATCTCTTCAATGGTAATATCATCTTCTCTTAATTCACTAAAGGCCTCTTCCACCGAGTCTGTATTCGCCTCCATAAAGTAATCAAGAATATCGCCACGAGAATATTCATCCACATTATCGTCGATATAATAATTGATGTCAACCTTAGTCCCGGAAGTCACAATCATATCAATCTCATGCATTAGCTCTTCCATGTTTAAATTATTGGAAGAAGCAATATCGCTCAATGGGATTTTACGATCTATCGCCTGGATAATATTTACTTTCACCTTGGATTTATTGGCCACCTGTTTCACCACAAAATCTGTAGGCCGGTCAATTTCATTTTCTTCCACATAGTCGGCAATCATCTCCGAGAAAGGCTTTCCATATCTGGTAGCTTTACCTTTACTCACTCCGGTAATATTTCCCATTTCTTGGATAGATATAGGATACATCGTTGCCATATGCTCTAAAGAAGGATCCTGAAAAATCACAAACGGAGGAATATTTTTTTCTCTTGCAAGTTGTTTCCGGAGATCCTTAAGCATTTTCATCAGCGTAGAATCCAAGACTGCCGTTCTGCCATTTGAATCAGAATCATCTTGAGCTACTTCTACTTTATAGTCATGATTTAAAGGAACCTTTAGGGAATGAGGATTTTTGAGAAACTCCCGGCCTTTATCTGTAAGCTTTAATAAGCCATAATTCTCAATATCTTTATAAATAAAATTATTGAGCAATGCATGCCTGATAATTGAATTCCAGAAGTTATCATCTTTACCTTTACCTATACCAAAATTTTCGAGTTTATTGTGTTGGAAACTGATCATTTCCTGTGTCTCTTCTCCTTTTAGAAAATCAATTAAGATTTTGGTCACATAGTTCTCATTCAATTGATCTACACTTTCCAGGGTTTGCTGCATCTCCTTCTTCGCTTCTATTTTCTCTTTTGGATGCCTGCAATTATCACACATTTTATTACAGTTGCTATCGTGGTATTCTTCTCCGAAATAATGCAGCAAGAATCTGCGACGACAGGAAGTAGTCTCTGCATAAGCTATGCTTTCCTGCATCAACTGAGCAGTCATTTCACGTTCGGCTACTGGTTTATCTCTGAGAAATTTTTCCAGTTTCTGAATATCGCGTTGTGCGTAAAAAGTGATGCACCGTCCCTCCAGCCCATCACGTCCGGCGCGCCCGGTTTCCTGATAATAATTTTCTATACTCTTTGGGATATCATAGTGAATCACAAAACGTACATCAGGCTTATCGATCCCCATTCCGAAAGCGATTGTTGCCACGATTACATCCACCTCCTCCATCAGGAAATTGTCCTGGGTTCTAGACCTTGTTTTAGCATCCAGGCCGGCATGATAAGGTGCTGCTTTGATGTCATTGACCACCAATAGTTTAGCAATCTCTTCCGCGGATTTTCTGCTCTGTACATAGATAATACCAGATTTATCCGCCATCCCTTTGATGATTTTTACAATATTTCGAACCGTCTGTTCTTTCTTCCCTTTTGGATAAACCTCATAATAAAGGTTATCTCTGTTAAAAGAAGAAACAAAGCTATTGACTTCATCCATCTCCAGGTTCTTGACAATATCTGACCGCACCTTAGGAGTAGCTGTCGCCGTAAGGGCAATAATCGGAATATCTTTCCCAATCGCATCAATCATTGTTCGAATTCTTCTGTACTCAGGCCGGAAATCGTGTCCCCACTCTGAGATACAATGCGCTTCGTCGACTGCAACAAAAGAAATATTAACTTGTCGAAAAAAGTCAATATTTTCCTCTTTCGTCAATGTCTCGGGTGCAATAAAGAGCATCTTGGTTTTACCCTCGACAATATCATCTTTCACCAATTTCATCTGAGACTTATTCAATGAAGAATTGAGAAAATGTGCAATATCGTCGTTTTGACTATGCCCTCTAATAGAATCTACCTGGTTCTTCATCAAAGCGATCAGAGGAGAGATGACAATAGCTGTGCCCTCCAGCATCAATGCAGGCAATTGATAACAAAGCGATTTGCCGCCGCCGGTAGGCATAATGACAAAGGTGCTTTGATTATTCATAATGCTCTGAATGATCGCATCCTGATCGGCTTTAAAATTGTCAAAGCCAAAATATTTTTGTAGTGCTTCTAGCAATCTTTCGTTAGTTGCCACCATTGTTTCTTCAATAATTTTAATCAAATTAATTTAGTATATCTTGAGTGTACGAGGGTAAAGCATTATACTACTGTATAACCTAAGGCAAAGAAGGACTGTTGTTAAATGATATCACTTTATCAATAAAAGACAAGGAGGTTTATTACCCTTCTTGCCTCAATTAATCTTTACCTTTAAATATAAGCATATTTTTGTTTTTCTTCGCTGTTCTGTCGGTATATTTTAAAAAGAAAGTACTTTGTGCTTCCAAAATTAAATACGGTTATAGGGGGAATTGACGCCAGACAAGCAATACACATGTCAAAAAAGATCAATTTAAAAGTGCTATAATTTTTCATATAACGCTGCCTTTTTTCAAAAGGCTGTCAAAAATACAAAATCTATTGTGAATATTGAAAAAAAAATCATCTCAATTGCACAGCGTACCTTACAAATTGAAGCAGAAACTTTAAGTAATTTAAAAAATCAAATTGGGGATCAATTTGTTGAGAGCGTTAAAGCAATTTTTAATAGCAATGGAAGAGTAATTGTTTCCGGCATAGGAAAAACTGCGATTATCGCTCAAAAAATAGTCGCCACACTAAACTCCACAGGGACTCCGGCTATTTTTATGCATGCAGCTGATGCTATTCATGGCGATTTAGGAATCATCCAATCGAACGACATTGTTCTTTGTATTTCAAAAAGCGGGGAAACCTCGGAAATTAAAGTCCTGGTTCCTTTATTAAGAAATATTAAAATTCCGCTTATTGCTATGGTCTGCAATGAACAATCTTTTCTAGCCAAAAATGCAAACTATCTGATTTATATCCCTGTCCCTCAGGAAGCAGACCCCAATAACCTTGCACCGACTGCCAGCACGACTGCTCAACTGGCAATCGGTGATGCGATCGCTACCGCTCTTCTCGCAATAAGAGGTTTTTCACCACGTGACTTTGCACTATTTCATCCCGGAGGAACCCTTGGAAAACAACTTTACCTCAGGGTTCATGATCTTTACCCAAACAACGAATGTCCTTCCGTCCATACAGAAGCTGACATCCGCAGCACTATTATTGAAATGACTTCTAAACGTCTGGGCACCACCGCTGTCGTCGATCAGGATGGAAAACTTAAAGGCATTATTACCGACGGGGACTTGAGACGAATGCTCGAGAAAGAGGCCGATATGACAAAGCTAAAAGCGAAGGATATCATGACACCGAATCCCCAAACGATAGCATCGGAAACCCTGGCCATTAATGCCCTTGAGGTTTTAAGAAAAAATAGTATCACCCAACTACTCGTTGTCAAAAACGATACTTACGTGGGTGTTATCCATTTACATGACTTGGCTCGGGAAGGACTCATATAATATAGCTTAAAAAAATGAAAAACTTCTTCTTCTTCTTGCTTGCTATTTGTCTAAACCTGTTGTTTCTCAGCTGTGCGGATCAAAAACAACATTCCGTTTCTCCAGCTTTTTATCACTGGAAAAACAGTTTAGACCTTTCAACTGCTGAGTTTAATTATCTATCTGCTCTCCAGATTAAAAAACTTTATATCCGCTTTTTTGATGTAGATTGGAAAGATTCAAATGCTGTTCCTCTTTCAGTTTTGGAGTGCAAATCAAATATCCCTGACTCCATTGAAATAGTTCCTACTGTTTTTATAACGAACCAAACAATGCTCAATATTACAGAACAACAAATACCAGCCCTCGGGGAGAAGATTCTCCGAAAAGTCAATCAATTGGTAGGGAGTTTTAAAAATAACGCTATTAGGGAAATCCAATTCGATTGTGACTGGTCACCAAAATCTCAGGATAAATATTTTCAATTGCTCTTATTCTTAAGAACACAATTGGCTACTCAAAACCAAAAGATCAGCGCTACAATCCGCTTACACCAAGTCAAGTATTTTGAAAGGACCGG
>JBLHJZ010000415.1:0-4954 GCA_047619515.1 Saprospiraceae bacterium
AAATGGGAAAGAGTGAGTTGGGATGAAATACTCGATGATGTAGCCGGCCGGATGCGCAAGGCGATCAAAGAGAACCGAAACAACGAAATTGCTTATCATGTAGGACGTCCCGGACACGAGGGCTATGCCAATCGAGTGATCCAGGCCTGGGGAGTTGATGGTCATAATAGTCATACTAATATTTGTTCCTCCGGAGCAAGGTTTGGGTATAATATCTGGTACGGCTATGATCGTCCTTCTCCTGACCATACCAATGCAAAATTTATCCTGTTGATTTCTGCCCACCTCGAAAGTGGCCATTATTTCAACCCACATGCCCAGCGAATTATCGAAGGGAAAATGAAAGGAGCGAAATTAGCTACCATGGACCCGCGCCTGTCCAATACCGCGAGTATGTCCGATTATTGGATGCCTTCCTATCCGGGAACAGAGGCCGCTGTTTTGCTGGCGATTGCAAAAATAATTTTAGAAAAAGGCTTATACAATCGCCCGTTTTTGGAAAACTGGACGAATTGGGAAACTTACCTGGAAAAACGCCATCCGGATACCGAAGTTACTTTTGAAAACTATATTTCAAAAATGACGGAGGAGTACAATGAATATACACCTGAATTTGCGGAAAGCGAAAGCGGTGTCAAAGCGGATATGATTCGTGAAATAGCGGTCAAAATCGGTGAAGCCGGAGAACGCTTTTCAAGCCATAACTGGCGAAGCGCTGCCAGTGGAAACCTGGGTGGCTGGTGTGTCTCCCGATGCTTACATTTCCTAACGGTATTGACCGGGGCGGTCGGAACAGTCGGTGGCACTTCCCCAAATAGCTGGAACAAATTCAAACCAAAATTCCACAGCACTGCTCCTGGTCAAAAATTTTGGAATAACCTTCATTTTCCGAATGAGTATCCCCTCGCTATGTTCGAAATGAGCTTCCTTCTCCCCCACTTTCTAAAAGAAGGAAGAGGAAAAATGGATGTTTATTTTTCCCGGGTTTTCAATCCCGTCTGGACATACCCTGATGGATTTACCTGGATGGAAGCTTTCCTGGATGAAGAAAAATTCGGCTGCCATATTGCCATGACTCCTACCTGGAATGAAACGGCTTTCTTTGCAGATTATGTGATCCCAATGGGACATGCCTCTGAACGTCACGATCTAAATAGCTATGCAACCCACTCCGGAATGTGGATTGCTTTCCGGCAACCAGTACTCAGAGAAGCCGCCCGGAGAGCAGGAAAAAAAGTGAACTTCACTTATGAAGTCAATCCTGGTGAAGTCTGGGAAGAAGATGAATTTTGGATCGAATTGAGCTGGCGAATTGACCCTGACGGCAGTATGGGTATTCGAAAATATTTTGAATCGCCCTATCGTCCAGGAGAGAAAATCACCATTGATGAGTATTACCAGTTCATTTTTGAAAATACAAAAGGCCTACCCGAAGCTGCCAAAAAAGATGGGATCACCGAACTGGATTATATGAAAAAATATGGTGCGTTTGAAATTGAAACCACCAGTTATAAAAAGCATGAATATACCTTGTCATCCGAGCAATTGGAAGGGGCTGAAATTGACAAGAAAACCAAGGTGATCAGAAAAGATGGAAAAGATATAGGCGTGATGATCAAGGGTACTCCTAATGTTGGATTTCCGACACCCTCCAGAAAGAATGAATTCTATTCTCAAACGATGGTCGATTGGAATTGGCCGGAGTATTCCATACCGACTTACATTAAGAGCCATATTCATAATGAAAAACTGGATAAAGAAAAGGGGGAATATGTACTGGTACCAACTTTTCGATTACCGACCTTGATTCACTCCCGCTCCGGAAATGCAAAATGGCTGATGGAAATTGCCAACCGAAATCCAATCTGGATGCACCCGGAAGATGCTGTACGATTTGGTTTTAAAACCGGTGATACCGTTCGGTTAAATACGGACATTGGATACTTCATCGACAAGGTCTGGGTTACCCAGGGAATGAAACCCGGCGTGGTTGCCTGTTCTCATCACCTGGGAAGATGGCGCCGACCACAGGATCAGGGAAATCGCTGGGCGACCAATACCGTGAACATCCAAAACGATGGAAAAGGTGGTTGGAAAATGGAAACGAAATCAGGTGTCAAACCTTTCGACAGTACAGACGATGACAGCAAGCGTATCTTCTGGAGCGATGGCGGTGTACATCAAAATATCACTCATGCCGTACATCCTGACCCGATTTCGGGTATGCACTGCTGGCACCAGAGGGTGCGGATAGAGCGGCCACATCCTGGAGACAATTATGGAGATATCTTTGTCGATACCGCAAAATCCCATGAGAATTATAAAGAGTGGATGAAAATGACAAGGCCTGCTCCCGGACCTAATGGATTGCGAAGGCCACTATGGTTTGGCCGTCCTTTGAAGCCTGACGAAAAAGCATTTTATGAGGAAAATATGGATGAGCATGGACGGGTAAAACCGGAGTTAGAGTAAAGATAACGAAGCGCTAAATCAGAAGAAAACATAGTGTTTTTAACCCCTTTATGTATTAAAGTCATAAATTGGTAGGATTACTTCCTAGTGTAAATTTTAATTTTACCCTTAGTACAGCGTAAAGTAAGTGAGGATCGATTTTAAAGTAGCTGGCAAATCAAGTCTCGATAAATTAGAGTGTTTATTCGAACTATTCAAATGTGATAATTTATAATACGACTTATTTGAAGTCATTTGTTCTTACCCAATGACTTCTAAGAAGTCATATTATGCTAGTATCAATAAAGAAAATATGAAAACTAAATTTAAGCTCCTGCTGCTGCTAAGTGCATTGACTATTGCGGCATTAAGCACCTGCAAAGTGAACAAAATCACCTTACCTGATTCTGAAGTAAATATTATAAATACTCCGCAGATTATTTTTCTTAATTATTCCATTTATAGGAAATCAGCACCTAAACACAAAGTTCAGTTTGTCAATAAAATAATTGCGAATGGAGAACTAAAGATGAATTCATCAGAAGAATTTGATTATAAAACTGGAGATTTGAAGTGCATACAATTGAGTGAAAATTCCATCTCAATTGACAGTTTATACATTTCGAACCCACTCCGTAAGGTCGTAGAATATGCCGACGAATTTGGACAGTTTTCAAAAAAAGTAATAGTATTGGACAGTGCACAATTTTCAATTCGAATGCAATTGGATCCCAATACTGAATTCATCGCTATTGAGCAAGTAGATGTTGAAAATAAAATAAATACTAATTTAATTGTTACTAAAATAAAATGAGTATGAGACAGATTATAATAATAGCGTTATTTATGTCGGCAGTATTGATTGCTCCTGCCCAAATATTTGATGTAGATACGGTTCAGTACACTGGAGATATTAATAGCCGAATTAATTTAGTCGTATTGAGCGATGGATATAAAAGTGATGAATTAGATCAGTTTATAATTGATGTTAATGACTTTACAGCTGATTTATTTTCTCAGACGCCCTATTTAGAATACCAAAATTACTTCAATGTATTTGCGATCAGAACGCCATCAAATGAAAGTGGGGCAACACATCCCGGCAATGCTAACGATGTAACCGAACCAGTTCATCCGATAATGTTTGTGGATAATTATTTTGGATCATCCTTTGATGTTGCCGGCATTCATCGTTTACTTGTGCCATCTAATAGTTTCGCAATTACAAATGTTTTGGCAAACAATTTCCCTTCCTATGATCAAGTACTGATATTAGTGAATAGCCCCTATTATGGTGGTAGTGGAGGTCAATATGCAACAACATCATTACATGCTTCTTCAAATGAAATTGCCATTCACGAACTCGGTCATTCTTTTGCCGGACTTAAAGACGAATATTATGCTGGAGATCAATATGCTGGTGAAGACATTAATATGACGCAAGAAACTGACCCTTCCCTTGTCAGGTGGAAAAACTGGATGAACGATAATGGAATTGGTATTTATCAACATTGTTGTAGTGGCAATTCTGCCAATTGGTACCGGCCTCATCAAAATTGTAAAATGCGGTCTTTGAATAACACTTTTTGTTCGGTATGCATTGAAGGGACTATAGAAAAAATACATTCCCTGATTTCACCACTTGATGCCTATACTCCTGAAAATAATACCCCTATTAATGCTAATTCTTTCCCCATTGAATTCACCCTAAATTTAATAAACCCTCAACCCAATACACTAAGTATAAACTGGGTTCTAAATGCTTTAATTCTTGAAAGCAACCTGGATACTGTTTTGATTAATGAAAATGACTTAGACCCAGGCGACAATACCTTAACTGCTTATATACAAGATTCTACACAGCTAATAAGAGTTGACAATCATCAATCTATTCATCTTAATTCTATTTCCTGGTCTATTGAAAATACAATGACGGGAGACAATGAAGTGAGCAGTACATCGAATCAAATTCATATCGAGATATTTCCTAATCCTACCGCCAACCAAATTAATCTAAAGTGGGATTCCAAAATTGAAATAGATTTAAGAATCGATGTCTGTGATTTAAATGGAAAACGGTTAATGAGGGTTGTGCCAACAAATAATGATATGATCTCAATAAGTTTGGGGGAACTTCCTGCGGGAACTTACTTGCTTAATTTTTTTATTCACAATACTATCGTTGCTTCAAGAAAGGTAATTAGAAACTAAGAATCTGTTTAAGGCAATGAATCCAGTCGGTTCATACCTTCCTTTGTGCTGCAAAAAAGAAGATTATCGACAATAAAGACTACAACAATTCCCACCTTTTCGTATATTCGCCCGCCAAATTTGACAACGCACTAGTCCTTCAAGTTTACAAAACCTAAAATATGCATCCAAAATTATCTCTTCCTCTGTTCCTACTATTACTTTTATGCCTTGCTTGCACAGCACCCGAAATGGTAGAAAGTAAGGAAAAACCCGAAGAAAATCGTTTTACTAAAGTAGTCCTGACGCAGGG
>JBLHJZ010000416.1:0-4935 GCA_047619515.1 Saprospiraceae bacterium
AGGGAAAATAAAATTATCTGAATATATCAAAGGGAGTTGGACAATTATGTTTTCGCACCCTGCTGATTTTACGCCTGTATGTACAACGGAAATGTCAGGTTTTGCCAAGGAAAGTAATTTTTTAAAAAATCACAAAACCAATTTAATAGGCCTAAGTATTGACAGCATTCACTCTCATTTAGCTTGGGTTAACATGCTCTAAACAACAAAAGGAGAGTGGATGATTTTCACTTTCCTTTTTTACGTGATCAAGATCAGTGATATAAAGAGGTGATGAAAGTAAATTTATAGTATAAACATTTCAATAATTTTCAATAAAAATAACAAGATGAAAATTATCAACAATACTAACCTTGTGATTATGGCCTGTTTGACATTAGGGTTAACACCCTTTTTTCCTGAGCCACATATTTGGGGAAAATTAAAATGGGTAGCTGGTGGTGCAAATGGAATGCAAATGATTGATTGGGGAGATTTATTGATGCATGGATTGCCTTGGCTTTTATTAATCAGATTAGGATTTTTAAAGGTCTTTTCCAAAGGAAATAAATTATAAAGAAAATATATAATTTCATAAGACACAGGGCTTGTTTAAAATTTAAACAAGCTCTCATGCAATAAATAAAAGGCAACTATTATGAAAATATTAGGGATGATCGGCGGTACTTCCTGGCACTCTACTATCGTTTATTATAGGCTCATCAACGAGTTGGTTGGAAAAGAGATAGGAACTCAAGGGAACCCTCCGTTGCTTCTTTATAGTCTCAATATTGAATTGATGCGGGAAGGAAATAAAGAAAAAATTAATGCAGAATATCTATCGGTTGCGAAAAAATTACAAACAGCAGGCGCAGAGGCAATCATTATTTGTGCGAATACTCCCCACATGGTTTATGAGTATGTTGCACCAAAAATAGATATTCCCATCTTACATATTGCAGATGCTACCGGTAAAAGAGCGAAAGAAAAAGGCCTCCAGAAACTTGGCTTGCTTGGAAATAAACCAACGATGACAGGAGGCTTTATTCATTCTTTTCTCAAAAAGAACTATGACATGGAGACGATTATTCCAGACGATGAATATCTAAATCAATCGCATCATTTTGTATCAAAAGAATTGACGCAAGGTCAATTTACTGATAGTGCCAAGTTCTTCTTTTTGGAACAAATGAAGCTGCTAAAAGAAAGAGGGGCAGAAGGAATTATTCTTGGATGTACGGAACTTCCTATTTTACTAAGGGAGGAAGATTTTGATTTACCCTTAATTGCTACCACACAATTACATGCTGAAATGGCGGCTGGCTTTATTTTATCTTAGAGCATACTGTTTAAAAGTAGTACTAAAAAAAAGTGTTAACCGTCTTAACGGCTAACACTCTTTTTTTTGTATGTGACTACTGTCACAGGATTTGATTATTGGATACGCCATCTTTGTATTATCAAATTAATCAAACTAATGAAAATGACTATTAAACAATTTATACCTGCGCTAAGTTGGTTGCCTAACTATAAAAAGAAAAATTTAAAGGGCGATATCTCAGCAGGTCTTACGGTAGGCGTAATGTTGATACCTCAAGGAATGGCTTACGCCATGATCGCAGGCTTACCGCCAATCTATGGCTTATACGCTGCTACGATTCCTTTAATTATTTATGCTTTGCTCGGAACCTCTCGTCAATTAGCTGTTGGTCCGGTTGCGATGGTTTCGCTATTGACAGCGGCAGGAGTAGGCGCTTTGGCAGAAGGAGGAACAGAAACCTATATTATGCTTGCCATTACTTTGGCTTTTTTAGTGGGAGCGATTCAATTTTTATTGGGTGTTTTTAAATTAGGATTCCTCGTCAATTTTCTATCGCACCCGGTTATTAGCGGATTTACTTCTGCAGCAGCGCTGATTATTGGATTAAGCCAGCTAAAACATTTACTGGGTATAAATATTCCAGGAAGCCATCATATTCATACAATTTTAATTAGTGCTTTTGAAAAATTTGGTGAAATAAACTGGTTGATTTTTGCGGTAGGCATTGCCGGAATTATTATAATAAAAGGAGTCAAACTGATTAATAAATCCATTCCTGGGCCACTTGCAGCAGTATTGTTTGGAACGCTTGCGGTGTGGGGATTTGGATTGGCAGATAAAGGAGTGAAAATAGTAGGAGAAGTGCCTTCCGGACTACCTGGTTTTTCTTTGCCTTCTTTAGATATGGTCACATTGCAATCGCTTGTACCCGTAGCACTTGCCATTGCTTTAGTAAGTTTTATGGAAAGTATTGCGGTCGCTAAAGCCATTCAGGCAAAGCATAAAGATTATAAAGTCCTGCCGAATCAGGAATTGATCGCGCTCGGCATGGCCAATATAGGAGGATCATTCTTACAATCATATCCAACAACTGGCGGTTTTTCCAGGACAGCCATTAATGACCAATCAGGAGCGAATACAGGCTTAGCATCTATCATTAGTGCTTTACTCATTGTATTGACCTTATTGTTTTTAACGCCACTATTTTATTTTTTACCAAAGGCTATTTTAGCGTCTGTCATCATGGTCGCTGTTTTTGGATTGATAGACGTAAAGGAAGCCAGGCATTTATGGAAGGCTAATAAAACGGATTTTTGGATGCTTGTCGTAACCTTTATTGCAACGCTAACCTTAGGGATTGAGCAAGGAATTGGACTAGGTGTTATTTTATCTTTGGTCATGGTGATTTTCAGAACGACACGTCCGCACGTTGCCATCTTGGGAAGAGTTCCTCAGACCACTCATTATAGAAACGTAGACAGGTTTGAAGGATTGGAAGAACCAGAAGGATTGAAAATACTTCGATTTGATGCACAGTTATATTTCGCTAATACCAGTTTTTTCAAAGATACCTTAGAAGAATTATTAGCAAATCATAAAAACCTTAAAGTGCTGTTACTTGATTTTGGAACTATTAGTCAAATGGATAGTAGTGCCATTCATGCCTTGGAAGAAGTGGTAGATGATTACCGTGCAAACGGTAAAGGAATATACTTCTCAGGAGTAAAAGGACCAGTAAGAGATGCTATGACTCGCGGGCATATTATTGAAAAAATTGGGAAACAAAATTTCTTTATGAGTAAAGAGGATGCTGTTGGGTTTTATCGCGATCAAAAAAATCAAACAACCGGTAGCTATATTCTTCAAACTAATGTTTAGTAAATAAAACGGTCTCTCTGTGACCTCGGTTACTTTTTATATAAAACAGTTATCCGATCTTTGTTTGGTAATAAATTTATAAACTATAATAATCATTAAAAATAACAATTATGTTTTTCGAACACATTTATGATAAAAGTCTTGCTCAAGCCAGTTACTTCATTGGCTGTCAAAAAAAAGGCGTTGCAGCAGTAATTGATCCTAAAAGGGATGTGGATACATACCTGGAAATAGCTAAGAAAAATAATATGAAAATCACGCATATTCTAGAGACCCATATCCATGCGGATTTTTTAGCAGGCTCAAGAGAATTGGCGGAATTAACAGGCGCAAAAATGTATCTCTCCGCTGAAGGTGGAGAAGGTTGGGAATACAACTTTCCTCACGAAGGTTTGAAAAATGGCGATGTTTTAAAATTGGGGAATCTTGACTTGGAAGTATTACACACGCCAGGCCACACCCCGGAAAGTATCAGTTTTCTGTTGACAGATAACCCTGCAAGTCCGGAACCTGTTATGTTGTTTACGGGTGATTTCGTTTTTGTAGGTGATATTGGAAGACCTGATTTATTAGAAAAAGCAGCTGGCCTTATTGGGACACAAGATAAAGGCGCCGCTCAAATGTACAACTCTATTAATAAATTTAGTGCGCTTCCTGATTTCGTACAAGTATGGCCAGGTCATGGAGCAGGTTCTGCCTGTGGTAAAGCACTGGGCGCTGTTCCTAGTTCTACGGTAGGGTATGAAAAAATACGGAACTGGGCTTTTCAATACAAAAAAAATAAAAAAGGGTTCATCGATTATTTATTGGCAGACCAACCTGAACCGCCAAAGTACTTTGCAAAAATGAAGGAGTTGAATAAAGAAGTAAGACCGCTTCTTACTGAGGTGCCAAAATTAAAAAAGCTAACCAATAATATCCTTACAAAAGCATTAGCCAAAGGCATTAAACTGATTGATGCAAGAGATAAAACGGCGTTTGCTAAAGGATTTATTCCTGGATCTATCAATATCCAGGGCAACAATTCTTTCGCTACCTGGGCCGGTTGGTTCTTGAATTATGAGGAACCATTTATATTGCTTGCTGATAAAGAACAATTAGATGACCTCACCAGAAAATTAATGCGAATTGGTTTGGACAATATCTATGGCTACATTCCTTCAACGGAGGTATATACTAAGTCTGGTGGGAAACTGAAAAAAGCAAAGGTTATCGAGATAGACGAATTTAAAGAACTGAGAAAAAGCGGTGCTCCGGTAATTGATTTAAGAGGCGTAGCCGAATTTAACGCTGGCCATATAAAAGGAGCAAAAAATATTTTCGTCGGAACAATAGCTGCCAATCTTGACAAAATTAATAAAAAGGAGAAAGTAGTTATTTATTGTCAGGGTGGGGATAGAGCTGCAATCGCTTATTCAATACTTGCAAAAAATGGATTCAATAAAATAGTGAATTATTCAGCAGGTATGAATGAATGGGTGAAGGAAAAGAATTTAATACCTGCATAGTTTAAATTGAACACCTGCCTTAAAAATGATCAACGTATATGATTCGATCATTACCTAGAGAGAGTCAAACAGACTTGTTTGACGCTCTCTTTTTTAAACCAGGATTTTCTACTCCCAAAACGAAAAGTCATGCAAGCAATCATAGATAAATTTCTAGATTACAACAAAAAATGGGCAAAAGATCAAGTTCAAGACAACCCGGAGTATTTTGATTTACTGACCGAAGGACAAAGTCCGGAAGCATTATTA
>JBLHJZ010000417.1:0-4932 GCA_047619515.1 Saprospiraceae bacterium
CAGTCGGTGATGTGGGAAAAGGCGAAAAGAGCGGAGACGGGAATTAGGAATTAGGAATTAGGAATTAGGAATTAGGAATTTAAGCACAATTATTTAGCACTAAGTCTGATTTTTTTCATCGACGCAATTCTCAGTTTCATCCAAATTAGTTTCTTGATAGGCAATAATTTTGCTAGTATTGCAGTCTGTAAATCAAAACTAATTTAACAATGAAATCTAACCTATTTTCTTTCCTTGTGCTCACAGTAGCCATCATAATTTCTTCCTGTACCGATACACAAATTGTCTCATCAGATAGTGTGTTGAAAAGCATTCCTAAAGATGTGTCAATGGTCACCGCCATAAATGCAGAAGCGATACTCGAAAAAGCTGATTTTGACAATGTAAAAGAAATGGCCTTTTATCAGGAGCTTATCAATGAAACCAAAAGGTATAATGCTACGCTTGGTGAAGTGCTGGCAAATCCTGCTCAGTCTGGTGTAGATCTTTCTAAAAACATTTATATCTCTCACCTCCTTGATAATGACAACCCCGAAGAGGTATTTGTTGCTGTCATTGCATCGGTCAAGGATAAAGCAGCATTGGAGACATTGATCAATTCCAACCCTGACCTCAAGATCAGTAAGCAAGCCAATTTTGATGTAGCGATGAAAGGTAGTCAGTCAGTGGCCTGGAATGGGGAAAAAGTGGTTTTAGGGATGACGAATAGTTATGGTGATCCGATAACCAACTTAGAAAAGTTTTTCAATACGACTAGCGAAAATTCTATCGCCGGAGATCAGGATTTAAATAAAGCAATGTCCGGCAACCATGATATTTCCAGCTGGATGAGTTCCAATGCAATAGCGTCAAGCCCGTCCCTGAGAGATGCATTGATCATGGCTAGTATTGATCCGGATGCTGCAAAAGATAATTTTATCCACGGATATGTTGACTTCAATGATGGGGCTATCGAATCACAATCTGATATGTATTTTCAGTCCGCATTAATGGAAGACGTGAGTTTATTATTTAAAGACCAGGTAACTACCGACTTTTCTTCTTATATCCCGGCCAATGCAAATTCAATGATGACCGCCTCTCTTGACCTGGAAGGCGTCCAGCAGGTATTGCAAAAGAAAGGAGTCTTGATGATGGCTAATTATGGTATAAAAGAATACGGCCTGACCGTGGAAGACATTGCCAGTACTTTCGGTGGAGATATCCTGGTTTATACTACTCCGGGAGACAATGAAACGCCGATAGCCACTTTTGCAACCAATGTCAGTAGCAAAGATAAGCTCGACAAATTTTTAGCGCTGGCTACTGATTTTAATATACTTGAAAAATTGGGAGACAAGCTATACGGTATAAAAGGTACAGGTATGTTGTCGGGTAGTTTTTCCGGTCCTGACGCACAGTTACTGATCCAGGATGATATGATCGTCATTTCAGGTTCGCCTGAGCAAATATCAAAAATCGCTGCCGGTGGTTATAGTGGGAAGGATCAAATTGATAGTGCAAAAATCAAAAACCTAAAGAACAATATTTTTTCAGGTTTCACCAATTTGAGTGACTTAATAAAAAGTAGTGGTGGTGAGCAATCTAAACTTGATTTGAATTTCGAGGATATGAATTTCTCTACCAACCGGAAAAAAGGTTCTTTTAAGCTGGATTTTAAAGATAAAAATTCAAACGGGCTGAAACAGCTCTTTGAATCTATCAATGAGATTTACCTGGCCGATAAAAAAGGAACGATTTAATTACAGGGGTGAGGGGTGAGAAGTGAGATGTGAGTGGCAAAATCGTCCTCACCTCCCACTCCTCACTCCTCACCGTTGATATTTCACCTCTGATATTCCACCGATGATTCTTCTCAGTAATGTAAAGCCAGACCCGATCTTTGACGGGGGAAAGGCCAATAGCTCAAATATATGGGCAAGCGAATGTGTTTTTGAAAAAGGAAAACACTACCTGATCACTGCGCCCTCAGGAAAAGGGAAGTCTACCCTACTCCATCTGATTTACGGATTGAGAAATGACTACTCCGGAAAAATAGCTATCAATGAGCAGGCAATTTCCAATTTCAAACCCGATGACTGGTCCGCACTTCGTCAACAAAAACTTTCCATCGTATTTCAGGATCTCCGCTTATTCCCCAACCTTAGTGCTTTAGAGAATATTGAACTGAAAAATGATTTGTCTGCACATAAAAGTAAGGAGGAGATCATTGCCATGGCCGAAAAACTAGGGGTGAGCGATTTACTGAACAAGCCATGTAATACTCTTTCCTATGGCCAACGACAAAGAATAGCTATCATCAGGTCATTATGCCAACCCTTTGATTTCCTGCTACTGGATGAACCATTCAGCCACCTGGATGATGACAATATCGATATAGCTTCCTCGCTGATTCTAAAAGAAGTGGAAGAACAGAAAGCTGCTATGCTACTTGTCAGTTTGGGTGAGCCTTTTAATTATTCCTATGACAGAGAATTGTTGCTCTGATGCCTTTATTACCCCTTTAAGAGCAGGTGAAAAAAAAATAAAATTTAAGAAAAGAAATTTTGGCTTATTGGCTTAGATTATCTTATATTTGCAGCGCTTTAGAAGAAAAGTGAATGCAAAAGTACTTCGGTTCATAATTTATTTGGACTTTTTTTATTAATTTTGCATAAACAAAACTGCGAAAGTAGCTCAGCCCCGATGAAGTATCGGGACTTCGCTTATTCATTTTGCATAAACAAAACTGCGAAAGTAGCTCAGCTGGTAGAGCACGACCTTGCCAAGGTCGGGGTCGCGGGTTCGAATCCCGTCTTTCGCTCCAAGAGCCTTCTTTTGTGAAGGCTTTTTTTTTAAGGAAGCTATGCTTCCAAAACAGGATGCCCGAGTGGTGGAATTGGTAGACACGCCGGACTTAAAATCCTGTGCTCTTCGGGGCGTGCGGGTTCAAGTCCCGCCTCGGGTACAACTTAAGCCTCATAATCGTTTGATTATGAGGCTTTTGTTTTTCAAAAGAGTAACAACAAAATATTCTTCCATAACCATCTTTTCCCCCACCCCATCATTCACACCCCTTACACTTTTTATACCTCACAATAGTAGAATCCACACTAGAAGAACTCAATTCAAGGCTCTGCATCGCACAGAAATAAGCTGAAAATTTCGTACTATCTACAGTCTGTTGCCCACTTTCATAGCGACTATAAAAATTATTCCGTTGTTGCGGGCTACTATTGATCACCTGAAGCGCAGCATCCATGGGGCTGGTACTAGAGTGGAGGTAAACAACCAGTATTCTCCAAGAAATATTTTCATAGTGGCTTTCCCATTTATGAAATGACCATCGATCCTAAACCAGGAAATGCAGTAAAGGAAATGCAGTAAAGGAAATGCAGTAAAGGAAATGTGATTTACCCAAAAAGATAATACATTGTATGCCCTGAAAAAAAATTGCAATGCCGCTCTTGCGCTTATTCAAAAAATAAAGAATAATTTTACCTGTTCAGCTATTAGCTGTCAGCAATTAGCTTCCCACAAACGCGTCTTGTTTCACGATTGAGGAAAGCCAACAGCAAAGGGATAGCTTACTAATAATTTTACATAAAATATTTTCAACACGAATTCGGAAACCAATACTAAATGAGTAAAACAAACATACCCGTAGTCGCTAAAAACCTACTAGTCCCATTCCTACTAATTACTTCGCTTTTTGCACTATGGGGTATAGCGAACGATCTAACCAATCCGATGGTCTCTGCCTTTAAAAAGGTCATGCCGGAGTTAACCAATGTACAAGCTTCCCTGGTTCAGTTTGCCTTCTATTTCGGCTATTTTGTTATGGCTTTACCAGCGGCATTGTTTATCAGAAAATACAGCTATAAGGCTGGGATTATTTTAGGCTTGGTGCTTTATGCGACAGGCGCTTTTTTGTTTTACCCCGCTGCTGCTTATCAGGAGTACACCTATTTTTTGGTCTCTTTATATGTCATCACTTCTGGTTTAGCGTTTTTGGAAACCACTTCAAACCCTTTGGTTCTAGCTATGGGTGATAAAGAAACGGCAACCAGAAGATTGAATTTAGCGCAGGCATTTAATCCTATTGGATCATTGATGGGGATGGCCGTTGCACAGTTTTTTGTACTGAGTGCATTGCGCTCTGATGATTATTCTCCGGAAGCCTATAATGCCTTAGCTGCCACAGAACAAGCAGCCGTCAGAACCAACGATTTAGACATCATTAGTCTTCCGTACATTGGTTTGGGGATCCTCGTAGTTATCATTATGTTGATTATTTTATTTACAAAAATACCCGATACCGAAAAAATGGAAAAGATGTCTTTATCTGAATCTTTTTCTAAACTGTTTGCTAACAAAAGATATCTCCAGGGAGTGCTTACACAAGCTTTTTATGTAGGAGCACAAATCATGTGCTGGACTTATATTTTTCAATACGTCGACAATATGAATGCAAACCGCCCGGAGTCCCAACAACTAACGGCAACCTTTTATAATATCGCTGCCATGTGTTCCTTCCTGGCAGGTCGTTGGATTGGCACTTTTTTAATGAAGAACAATTCTCCTTCAAAGATGCTTTTCCTTTTTGGAATGGGCGGTGTAATCTGTTCTGCCGGTGCTATTTTACTGCCAGGCATACTTGGCTTGTTGTCCTTAGTTGCTATCTCTGTTTTTATGTCCATCATGTTCCCGACCATTTATGGAATAGCCCTAAAGGATATGGGAGATGAAGCGAAAATTGGTTCTGCCGGTTTGGTAATGGCAATTGTTGGAGGTGCATTGATGCCGGTATTGCAAGGTTATATTTTAGACATGGGTGGCAGTGGATTTGCTGATGTAAATATCCTTGGTTTTATCCCGGAAGTTAAGTTTTCATTTATACTTCCTATGACCTGTTTGGCAGTGGTTGCTTTTTATGGATACCGTACGATGAAA
>JBLHJZ010000418.1:0-4909 GCA_047619515.1 Saprospiraceae bacterium
CATTTTTTTCAAGGAGCTGGATAGATTCGACATTCCTGGTATTGAGTAAGAATTTCCATTCGGCCTGGGCAGCCAGACTGTTGTCCTCCGACTGCATACGGGCAGGGTTAAGCCTGACTTTTAGTTGATTATAAAATGGAGGGTAATGAATCAGTGTATCCCGAAAAAGCAGAAACAGCGTATTATTTAATCTTACTTTATGCTGAGGTGTATAATCCAGCTTATGCTGAAAATCAATAATAGCCAATTGAGTAAAAGAACTAAAAGGGGACGTTTTGGTAGTAACCCGACTGAGGTATTGGAGGAGTTTACGTTCCGTTTGTAAAAGTTTTTTATTAATCTGCTTAGCTCCTTTTTCTTGATAATCCTTCAGTCGATCAAGCAATGAATGACTGGCTAGTTGTAATCCTTTCGTCAGCGCTTCGGGCAATTCATTTTCTTGTAATATATTTCTGGATTGGGTGATCTGATTATCGTAGTGTGTGTCAAAAGCGTCTAATTGTTTTTCCCATTTTGCTAAACTAGCTTTGTATTCTTTTACCAGCTCAATGACCTCATAGAATTCCTTTTCAATAATTCCTTTATACTCAAAAGTTTTAATTTTTAATTTCCGCTGATAAAAAATAGCTCTACGTAATATTTTAAGGTAAAACTTTGCGGGATAATCTTCGATCTTATTGACGACTTCCAAAAGGGCTGTAAGGATTTGTAATCTTTGATTTTCAATCTCTTCCATGCCAATAAAATATCCCTCTAATAGCTGCTTATCCGACCAGGAAATATTTTCTATTTGGTCAAAAGGCAGTCCGCCGATACGGGCGAGGATATAGGGGAATATTTTCATAGGAGGGGCTTAAAACCTAGATTTTATAGTTTATTCCAAAGTGTAAAAAAAAATCTCTCAAAAGTTTGATTGGCCAATGCAGACTAAAGTCTGCGGTACTAAAACTTAAAAACATTATCAAAAATACGATATAAAAACCGGCGCTCCTGGGTAATGATCTCAGCAGACCCTAACATACCCTGAGAAAAATTCAAATTTTTACCGTAAGAAGTACGAAGCCCGTCAGGCAATCTTACTTCCACTTTGTAAGTATTATCCTCCTGAGGAATATCAGATTTACTTTTTATAATTCCTCTTACAATCCCGTATTCATAAAAAGGATAATTTTTCATTTTGATTATAACGACCTGTCCGGTATCGACTTTTCCTGATCTGTTTTGAGGAAGATTCACCCGTCCATACATTTCCCCGATATCTCCAGGAGGGATGATCTGCAATATTTTGGTCCCTTCTACCACGGATTGGTTTACATTATCAAATTCTTCATAAAATATCACTCGGCCTTCTGTAGGAGCGAATAATAAATTATCCTTTTTCCAAGATCTGATTTTTCCTTTTAGTTTTCCGATATTTTCTGTAATATCAAATATCAGGTTCGTATTATCCCTTCCGCTTTCTTGATAAATCTCTGCAATGTCTTTATTGTGCCGTTTAATTTCTAAATTTTTATCCCTTATTTTAGACGCTAAATCAGTATATTCTTTCGTAAAATTTTTGACCTTCTGGACTGATTGACGGTACAACTCTCCATATTTTTCTACATTTGAGCTATAAAGTTTTTTAAGTCTTTCCATTTCTTTTTTCGCAATATCCTCCCGTTTAAAGATATCATCATACGTTTTCTCTTCCTCGTCAATACTGGCCTGGATATCGATGATTTCCTTTTTCAGGCGGTTGATACTTTTCAGGTCGTTATTTGACACCGACTCATAAGTGAATTTATCATAGTTATTTAAAAATTTGGCGTATTCATCCTGGAGATCTCCTAACCGGAGGTCTTTTCTGGGTGTAAATTTTTCCAGATCGCTGGTATAAATCTCGTCGGAAAAATAACGCAGATCAGCCTCTAGCGTGTCAATATCCAGCATATTGGCGGTACTGGAATACACAATCAATAAGTCTCCTTCATTGACCTGTTGGTCGTCAGCTACGAGCACTGCTTCTAACAGCCCTAGGCGGACAGCGATCAAATTTACCGGTGGATTCGGCGCAGTGATTACCAGGGGAGCTTCGATGATATCCGGGTATTTTACAAAATAAGCCACCCCAATTAATGCTGCAAAGGCAAACCAGGCGATCATCGTCCCATAACGGGCTAATCTTCCTGGAGGGGTACTTAGTACTTCCCGGAGTTCTTCGCTGTGGAGGTGTATTTTTTCGTGCGGTTCCATTTTATTTTAGCGTGCTTTGTGATTGATTGATTGATTGATTGATTGATTGAATTAAATTTCGATACTTTGACGGCGGTAAGTTACAAACTTACCTTATTTGCGTCTTCCAAGTTACCCCTTCGGCTACACTTAAGCCATGGCTCAGGGTAAACTTGAAAGAGTAGGCTATTACTCGCCTAGTTCCAGTTGGTTTTTTATTAAATTAAAATAAGTACCTCTGAGTGTTATTAGTTCCGTATGTGTTCCTCTTTCGATTAGTCGACCTTTGTGAAGTACGACGATTTGGTCTGCCTTTTTTACTGTACTTAAACGATGAGCTACGGTAATGACTGTTTTTCCTTCAAAAAACTGGGAAAGATTCCGCATAATGATTCTTTCGTTTTCCGTATCCAGTGCATTAGTCGCTTCGTCGAAAAAGAAATATTCTGGTTGTTTATAGACTGCTCTTGCTATTAAAATTCTTTGTTTTTGCCCTTGACTCAAGCCAATACCTTCTGCCCCGATTTTGGTATTATAACCCAAAGGGAGTGATTCAATAAACTGCTGGATATTTGCAACTTTTACAGCCATTAGTAATCGGTCGATGTTGATGGTTTCATCACCCAGGGCTATGTTTTTGGCGATCGACTCTGTAAAGATAAAACCATCCTGCAAAACAGCACCACATTTGTCCCTCCACATTTTATCATGAAAATTAATCAAACTTATTTCTCCGAGTTTTACACTGCCATCCGTTGGCTCATAGAATTTTAATAATAGTTTTAACAAAGTGGTTTTTCCGCTGCCACTCGTCCCGACAATAGCAGTAGTTTTTCCTTTTGGAATTTGTAAACTAATATTCTTGAGTACTACCGGCGAATTTGGCCCACCATATTGAAAAGAAACATTATCAAAAATCAAATCTCCATTCTGAGGCATGATCCGAATCTTGTTTACCGGAACTTCCTTAATATCTGATTGATGGATCTGATTCATTCTTTCCAGGCTTATCTTGGCATCCTGAAGCGATCGTATAAAGACAACAACCTGTTCCAAAGGACTATTCAACTGCCCAATTATGTACTGCACCGCCACGAGCATACCCAGAGTCATTTGGCCCTCGACAACGGCCTGGGCAGCCAGGAAGGAAATAAAAATGTTTTTAGTTTCATTAATAAAATTAGCACCGGTTTGCTGCCATTGGTTAAAATTAAGATATTGTTTATTGAGTCGAAAAATCTTTGCCTGGATTCTTTCCCATTCCCAGCGTTTGACCTTTTCGGCATTATGCAATTTGATATCACTGATTCCCTGTATCAATTGTATCATGGCACTTTGATTGACTGCCATTTCATCGAATCGTTTATAATCGAGTTCTTTCCTTTTTCTCAAAAAATAAATAACCCAGAACAGGTAAATAAAGGAAGCTGCAATAAAGACAATGAAAATCCCCGGATCAAAAATAAAAAGGATAACACTAAATATAAAAAAACTAAAAAGGGAAAATATCGTCTGCAACGAGGAGGAGGTGAGCATGCGCTCTATCCTTTTGTGGTCATCCACCCGCTGAAGAAGGTCTCCAGTCATCCGGGTATCAAAAAAGCGCAAAGGTTTATCGATTACTTTTACCAGATAATTGGAGATCATCCGGATGTTAACATGAGTACCTGTATGCAGTAGTATCCAACTCCTTGAACCTTGAATCAGCGACTGGGTAAGGAACAAAACCAAGTGAGCAATCAACATGATCACAATGATATTGGTATTGTCCAGCAAGATTCCCATATCCACAATCGCCTTCATAATAAAAGGAAAAATGATCTGAAGGATACTTCCAAGTAATAAGCCCAAACCTAATTGAAGGATGAGTTTTCTGTAATTTTTATAAAAGGAAAAAACATAAGACCATCCAGATCTGTTTATTTTTTGCCCCTCCTCCAAATAAAACTCAGGCGTAGTTTCCATCAACAGCAATACGCCTACATCTTCTCCTTGCTGTCTGTCATTAATCCAGCCGCTTAAAAATTCTTCCCTAGTTATTTTATGAATTTCCGTAGCAGCGGGATCGCCTACCCAGACATTTTTTTTATTAGCTTTATAAACCACGATAAAATGCGATTGCCGCCAAAAGGCAATGGCCGGAACCGGGATATCTCCAAGTAATCTTTCGTAGCTAATCCTCACGCCAAGGGTATGAAAACCAATAGCCTCTGCAGCGTCACTGATACCGAGAAGGGAAACGCCCTGGCGATCGACAAAAGTCAGATCTCTCAGATATTCCAGGCTATAATATCTCTCATAATAGCGCGCAATCATCCTTATGCAGGCTGCACCACAGTCTGTTTCGTCTAATTGATTATAAAAAGGAAAATCCCTGGCCATTGGCTATTTATCAGGTGACAAAAAATAAAGATTTAAAAAAGGGGGTGCTGGCCTTATTGGCAAAACGACGAGTCGTTATCATGATGGTGAGTAAACATAAATATACGATAACTTATCTTGCTATAAAAGGGTCTTCCACTAAACGGTAACTTTTTTAAAGAGAACGGTAGTTTCCCTTTATTCTAAAGCTTTTTATCCAACCATTCGATGGTATAATCATACACCTGTTCCCGGTTACTTTCATTATGAATCTCATGGTATAAGTCCTCCCAAATCCGAAAAGTTACCTCACCGGATACATTATTGACGAAAG
>JBLHJZ010000419.1:0-4896 GCA_047619515.1 Saprospiraceae bacterium
GGGAGAACCTTGCCATAAAGGCTTGAACCGTATTTCCTGGTCTTCTTGTACCTTTCGTAGCAATATTCGCTAAGCGTTTTTAACGGTTAAAAGCGGATAGTGGTTGATTCTGTTTTTTTAATATTTTCTCTGAACAGCAGAAAGCTAAATATACCTTTATAGAAAAGTGCCTTGGAAACAACATCGTTCCCAAGGCACTTTAATAAATAGCGCACTTTGGTTTTTACCAAACCAATGACCAAAGAAAAAACTACGACTTCACACTAGTTTCCTGAGCTACCGGATAATCGGTATAACCTTTTTCTCCTGGTGTATAAAAGGTAGCAAAATCAGGATCATTTAAAGCGATATCATTTTTCATTCGATATACCAGATCAGGGTTCGCTAAAAACGGACGGCCAAAGGCTACTAGCTCTCCCTCTCCTTCCTGTAGTGCAGTCTCTGCTTTTTCTTTGTCGAAACCACCACTAGTGATGATCGTCCCGCCAAAAGCAGCTTTGATTTTTGACTTGATCGATCCAGGAACTTGCGGGGCTCCCATCGCAGAATGATCAACCAAGTGAATATAAACCAATCCTATTTCACCCAAGGCTCCGGCCAGGTATTCAAAGGTTTCATCTATTCCTTCGAAAGCTATCATATCATTGAAAGCACCATAGGGAGAAAGACGAATCCCTGTCCTTTCTGATCCAATCGCTGCAACGACTTTTTGAGCTACTTCTATGGTAAAACGGCTGCGGTTATCTGTTGACCCTCCATAATTATCTATTCGCTGGTTGGATGCTGTATTGATAAATTGATCGATCAGGTAGCCGTTAGCACCATGAATTTCTACTCCGTCAAAGCCTGCTTCGATAGCATTTTTGGCAGCTTGTACATACTCGTTTTGTGCTTGTTCGATATCCTCGATTGACATTTCTTTTGGTACCGGGTAACCCTGTGGACCTTTAGCATCTGTGTACATTTCTCCGCTTGTTGCAATGGCGGAGGGAGCAACAACGGCTGTACCTGCTTCCATATTATCCGGATGAGACACCCGACCGGTATGCATCAACTGTGCAAATATTTTTCCGCCATTTTCATGTACGGCTGCTGTCACCTTTTTCCATCCCTCTATCTGTGCCTCATTGTATAAGCCTGGAATACGTGGGTATCCAAGACCATTGGCAGAGGGAGCAATTCCTTCTGATATAATCAGGCCCGCCGCTGCTCTTTGAGCGTAATAGTTGACCATAAGCTCATTGGGGATATTATTGATTGCTCTTGACCGGGTCAGCGGTGCCATCACCGTCCTGTTTTTCAATTCAATATTTCCTAAATTAAATCCGCTGAATAATTTCATTATTTTCTGTTATTTTTATTTTTATTAAAAGTATGTCTGGACTTTAACATACTGCCTGCGAACATGTTCAAAGTATTTTAAATTTTTCTGATAATTTTGGTTGTTGTCTTAAAGCTATAATTTGCATAATGCCAAATTGGGCTTCCATTTTTACAGGGTGTTCAATAAACTGTGTCTTGAGGATAGATTTCCTTTAAGGGTTCAGGACGCGAGAGGGCAGAGACACCGTTTATTGAACATCCTCCATTTTTTAGAGCATGTTTGGAGTTTGGGCTTCGAGCCGAAAACTAGCAGTTTTTTGTTTAGACAAGATTTAAAAACCGGAGTTATGCCAGAGCATAATGAGTATTTTTGGAGCGAAGTATAAACGAAAAAATGCCGTTTGCAGGCCGAATGCTAAACTCCTAACGATGCTCTTAGTTGTCAGGCGACTTTTCAAACGTCAGACAACTATCTATAAGAAAAAGACAGCCACCACTTTTCCGACTCCATAGCTGAAGCATTAAAATGCTTTCCCAGAGCAGGTATTGAGTATTCAAGGTTTTTGTCCAAAGCTGCTTTTACAAATTCTTCCGCAGGCGCAGTCCAGGCATGTTGATAAGATAGCGCAAACCCAGCCCAATGAACAGGCATCGCTTTTTTCACCTTTGCATCAATAGCTGCCTGAACACTCTCCTCTGGAAATAAATGAACAGGACGCCAGTCATCATTATATTGACCGCATTCTATAAAGGCAAAATCAAAAGGGCCTAAGCGCTCGCCGATTTCTTTAAAGTGCTTTCCATATCCGCCATCACCGCTAAACCATATATTTTCATTGGCTATTTTAAATACCCATCCACCCCAAAGCGACTTCAATCGGTCGGTCAATCCACGACCTGAAAAATGACGGGTTGGCGTAAAGGTAATCGTGATGTCTTCCCATGTTTTTGAATCCCACCAATCAAATTCTGTGATCAAGTCCGGAGCTATACCCCAGGCTACTAAGTGCCGTTTTACTCCCAAGGCCACAAAATACTTTTTGGTCTTAAGTTTCAATTTTTGGATACTCGAATAATCCAAATGGTCATAGTGGTCATGGGTCATTAATAATAAATCAATTTCAGGAAAATCATCAATAATAGATAACGTATTTTCCGAAAATCGCTTTGTAGGGAATGGGGCTATTGGTGTAGTATCCGGGCCCAACATCGGGTCAACAAGGATACTTTTGTTATTCATTCGCATCAACAACGAAGAATGTCCATACCAAATAAATTTAGCTTCGGGAGCAGGGGCTAAAAAGTCATTTTTATTAAAAGGTAAAAGAGGGATAGATTTTTTCGGCGCTCTCTCACTTCTATTGCTAAGTTGTTTATAGATGATGCCCGGTATTTTAAAGGGAGAAAAACTTAAACTGGTGGGTTCCAAATTTTGAAAACTTCCCTTTTTCCAATTTTTTGATTGTTGATATTGATTAAGTAGTTCTTTAGTTAATTTGCCGCCAAACTGATCGAAATAGGCCATGTTAAATTTTAGTAAGTAAGTGCTTGGATAATTTTATTCGCAACAAAACCTAGCAGGTTTGTCTATGCATAATTCTATCTAGTGCCTGTTTAAAAAAGGTTACGATATTTTACAGGACTTATAACTGTATTTTGCCAAAATAGTTTTCTGAAATACCGGGTATCCTACATAAGCTGGGGCAGTGTCAATATTCAATTAAAACCCAAACACTTCAAGCAAATTATTTCTATTTTTCAAAATCATTTCATAAATTCACTTAGTAATAAACTTTATTCAGTTTTCGGTACTTCGACTTTCCCTCAACGATCTTCGGGACAGGACTCAGCACAAGCGTTCGTAGCCGCTCTGATGTACAAAAACTTTTGGAATAAAGTCTATATCTTCTTATTCAAACACTAAAATTACAACCACTAAAAAAACATAAAATCAGTACCTAACCAGCTGATGAATTGTATATATAGCACCAAATGAAAGAAAGTTCCAATATTCACCCAATTTGTATTGCCTCCCCTACGCGCCGATCCGGTACTACCCTCTTGCAGCGATTGCTTAGTTCCGCATCTAATGCGCTCATTTATGGGGAAACCTGCGCCAATGACTTTAATATGCTTTGTAATTTATTGTCTTCTAAAGAAATGTTGTTGTCACAAAACAAGGATTGGCATAAGAGTCAGTTACAATCGGTATTACAGGGAGAGGTCAATAAATGGATACCTGATCTGATGCCGGAGATAGACGGGTATTTGCAAGCTTATAAAAACATGATTCTATCTTTGGCCGATCATTATGGTAGCGCTGCAGGGAAAGCAGGGCGGCCAATCTGGGGAATGAAAATGCCGGAATGGTATCCGGTTGGATTGCTATTGATGCAAAAGCTAATGCCGGGTACAAAGATATTGTATCTTCATAGAAATCTGAAAGACTGTGTCCGGTCGGCAAAAAAAATTGAGATGGTCATCGGGCCAGACGAAATCCAAAGGTTTTGTCAGACCTGGCGGCAGTTTACGGACTATGCAAAAGTAAACTTTACCGGAGACCAGGTAATGCATTTGGCATATGAGGAGCTGATCAATGATCCTGGTAAGTGGATTCCTGCAATAGAAAAATTTACCGGAGCGATCGGAATTGATCGAACGGTCATGCGTACAAAAGTAAATACCTATGATAATGATCAAAAGTTGGAATCAGAAAAGGATCCCTACCTCCAACCGGCAGTACTTAGTGAGGAAGAATTGGCTATAGTGTCTTCTTTTTCTGGTGGCGGGAAATTAGTATAAGTAGAAAATAAACATTGGTCATTCGGAGTGACCAAATGACCAATGAAATTTTCCCAAGCCCTAATTCTCCCCTACTCTACTCGCTTCTTCCTTCAACCCTGTCGTCCGCTTGCGGGATTTTACATTCTGGTTGCCAAAGGCGTAGCTTAGACTCATGCTCACTCTCCTGCTATCCCAGTTTCCATTACCCCGGGACTCAAGGCCATTGAATATGGAGACACCGTTCCAACCGGATTCGTAGAAAATATCATTAGCGCTTACCCGGACATTCAATTTGTCTTTCAGGAATTTTCGCTGTAGACCCAGGTTAAGGCTCCAATTTGAATCATATTTAAAAACACCACCCCAGACTCCTGGGCCGGAAAAGTAGCCGGAGACTTCGGCCTTTAGTTTCCAGGGCAGGTCAAAGGTATGTTGCTGGTAGATGCTATAAGTGAATGCTTGTATATCGACACTGCCTCCCTCACCATAATCAGCCTGGTTGTCTAGATGAGAAGCACTCACATTAAAGTAAGCGTTCCATTTTTTTGCAAGCTGTACAGGAGCACTAATGTTGGCACTCCATACAGTTTGGGTAGCCAAGTTGGCCCAAGTGATAAACCCGGCCTTGGGATTTACATCATCAGGAGAAATCAAGCGGGTGATCTGATCGGTAGTCTTGCTGTAGGCTATTTTGAAATTGTAACGGTATTTCAGCGTATAGCCGAGTTCAATATTATTGACGATTTCTGGAAAAAGAAAAGGATTGCCTTTTTGAAAGGACAACTCACT